>CAZISK010000395.1:0-7433 GCA_964541355.1 uncultured Candidatus Obscuribacterales bacterium | reverse complement strand
CAAAATATACTACCACCTTCTGGATTTATACTGACACCAATCTTGCCACCATGTGCTTCCACAATCAATTTGCAAATCGGCAGTCCCAATCCAATCCCGCCACGCTCCGTTCGGTCTGAATCCCGCACTTGCCAATAATTCTCAAAGATTTCACTCTGAAATTCTTCCGGCACCCCGCGTCCGCTGTCGATAACCTCAATCCTAACTGAGTCTGTTAATCGCTCAGCTCTTAAGACTACCAAGCCATTCTCTGGCGAAAACTTAATGGCATTGCTCAGCAGGTTTGTAATAACCTGAACTAGTCGATTGAAATCGACTTCAACCAGGCAATCGGTGTCCGGATACTCGATGCGTATACCGCGCTCGCGCTGCGCTTCTCCCACATTTTCACAAGCCCGTTCGATAATTGATTCTAAACTGACCACGTCAATTGAGAGCTCTAACCTACCGGAATCGATTACCTCCGCATCAAGTAAATCTCCAACCAGCGTAATCAATCCTTTCAGATTACGCTCAGCCTTTTGTAACTTTGAATTCGCAGTCTCGGAGAATCCGCCGAATCGGCCTGTCTGCAATGATTGAATCACACTGAGAGCTGATGTCATAGGCGTCCGCAAGTCGTGGCTTACCATGCGAACAAGATTTTTTCTAAAACGCTCTATTTCGCGACTCTGAGTGACATCATGCACAACGGCACACATAGTCGCCTCTTGCGCGGACCACGAGACCGACCACATCATCTCTTTCGGGCTCCCGTCCAGACAGCGAACACTCATATCAAACTTGGCCCGTCCACCCGTTTCTATTGCTTCGTCAATCGCTGATACTCCAATTGCTAGACTTTCGTCGACCACCAGATCATCCAACTTGGTTCCGATTAGTGACTCTGGGTGGAGGCCCCAGGTTTCTAAAGCAGCTGGACTGACCTGCAGAAAAGTTCTGTCCCGATCAAACGAGCAGATAACTTCCATTGCATTTTCAATTATTGCGCGCTCCTTTCGTCGCGCTGTTTGGAGAGATCCAGCCATCTGATGAAACGTCCGATCGAGTTCAGCCAATTCATCAGCACCTTCAAGCGGTTCATTCAACGGCTGATCTTGCGCAAGACGCCTTGTATTGTCATTGAGAATTCGCAATCTGGAACTGGTCGACTTGTTGAAAAAGATCGCCAAACCTAAGGCGAGGCAGACTGAGAGTATCGCTGATACTAAATTGCAAGCCTTCAAAAGTTGACGAGACTGGTCGCTCCTGTCTGGATTCAATTTCTGAAGGCGCTGCTCCTCAATAATCAGCTCGAGCATACTGGCCTCTAACTTGCGTAGCATCCGGTACGCGGTTGTGAACCTGCCTATCCGGGCTATAGATTCGACCCCGCCACCGTGGTCAATATCGTCCCTCAGCGCATCGATCAATACCAGCCCTTTTCTCGAGAGGTTATCCAGTCTAAGTATCGTGTCCAATCGCTGTGGATACTCGGCTCGGCACATCTGTACTAACCGCGTTATCTCAGATCGGTACTGTTTCGATGCCGTTTCATACTCTTCTCGAAACTTAGGGTCACTGCTATAGATATAAAAAGACATCGAAGACAAGGCAGAAGACATCAACACATTGATCCTGACGACGGAGACCAGAAAATTCCGCGAGCGCTGACCTCTCAGACTCTCCAACTCCAGTTGGTGCAAGAGGAATGAAGAAACTGCTAGAATCACCAGCTCAAAAACCAGTGGAACCAGGATCAGAATGAAACCTTTTTGAGACAAACTGAGTGAGCGTGTGTTTCGTGGTCGCATAAGAGAATCCGACTGTGCTGCAGAAACCAAGATACCAGATGTTCACCGCCACAACGAACTATTTCTGGTTTTCCATCGAAACTCGAAATTCGAATTTTAATCTTCGGTTTGCAGTCGGTCAACTTTTGGCTTGTTGCTCTCCTTCCACTTGGTGAGCGAAAAGTGTGCCGGTAACGGCTGTCTTTAAAACCGCCAGAACTCGCCCTTCTCCTCTGCATCGGAGAATGGGGGCTCTTGCGGTTGGCTGGGCGCAGCGGTGCTTTCACCAATGACTATTCGTTTGGTCTCCCATACGTGATGACGGTCCTTCGAGGTTGCTGACGAAGACGGGCTTGAATACTGCTTCGTCAGGTCACCCGAATCAGATGATTTACTGGAGTGCCCCGTATATGGTTCCGTGTTTTGCGTCCGGTAATAGGAATCTGATTCGGGTTGGGGAGGCATTAATGTGATGCATGTACCAATCAATACCACTATCAAGAGGGCTGCCGCAGCCAGAATGACCTTTTGGCGATTGCGCTTCGATACTATTGGGCAAGCCGACGTCATGAACTTTCCGTCTGCGCGCTGGTAAAGGACGAAAGACTCGCGATTCTCTCGTTTGAAAATCATCGCATTTGCTTCCGCTTCGTCGATGTCCTCGAAGTCGTAGATGTTGGATTGGCACATCGTGCACATTTTCAAGCGATCCGTATTTCCCTCGTCGTTCCATGAAAATGGACATGCGCCAACCCGTTTTTGTGCAGTGACGGGAGTGATATGCTTTTGCGGTTGCAGCAATCGCTCCGAGACTTCCTTTTCTAATCGTTCAATCTTTCTTGCACTAAATCGAGCGCTTGCCTCAATAATCATGTTCCTGTCGAGCAGTGTTTTTGCAACGAATTGCTTTGATGGGCGGATGGCGGACATGCGGCCGCTATCCGGGTTTCTGACTGGTGACGATTTTTTTGCAGGGGGTGTTATGTCAGAACCAAGCAATGTTTTTGCGACCTGTTTGATCGACCTGCTCGCTGTCTTCTTCGGTGCTGATTGCTCAGGTGTGTTCTTTTTTTTGGGAACGGGTGATAGGAGCAATGTTTTCGCGAGCAGGCTGATTGAGTTGCCAGGCGCCTGAGCTGTCTTTTTCGGTGCTGGTTGCACAGGTGTGTCTGATTTCTCTATCTTCTTTTTGGGAACGGGTGATAGGAGCAATGTTCTTGCAAGCAGGCTGATTGACTTGACGGTCGACTGAGCTTCCTTTTTCGGTGCTGGATGCTCAGGTATGTTTGATTTTGACAGCGCTGCCGATTTTTCCGGCGGTTGTTCAGGCTGTCGCTCTTGTAACGGTAACGGCTCCGCGGGTAGTTTAGAAGAAAGCGACTGACTCAAATCTATCGACATTTCGTGTTCGAGCAGAGTCTTTGCGATGGGCTCGATGTGACTACTTGATGATGCTACTGGCTCCGCGCTATCGATGTCGGTTTCGGCAGGAGAAGCGGCGTCTGCTTGAGCGAGTTTTTTCGATAGGTTTTCAGGATTGAAGCTTTCAAGCGTCCTTGCCAGTCGCCTTGCGCGGACTTTTTTCTCCGCTCCTGGCGTCAACTCATCATTGTCTGTGCCCATAAAGCCCCTTGAAACTCGACAGTACTGCCCATTATACTTAGGTTCTGCTAAACTGCCAGATCGACTCTCAGGAGCCCAAGCTATTTCAACCCACTGTATCTCCTGCCATACTTTTATGGGATACTATCAAGCAGTCCTCAGATCCCGTGAACGCCATTGGTGAGAAGACCAGGAGGGAGCGTCTGATGAGCGCTCATCTGACAGAATCGAATAAGTTACGTCGAGCTCGACGTCGCGACCACGGTGCTACGTCGCTGGCAGAATTCGGTCCGGCGCTGCTGTTGTTGCTCGTCTGTCTCTTTTTCCCTTTACTCGACCTGCTGAGTCTCTGTTTCGATTACGGGATGGTGATGGTGCTTAACTACAATCAGACCCATGAGGCCGCACTACTTCCGGCTGATCAGGCGAGAGACCCTAACGGAACCGTGCAGAAGGCTATCGTCGACCAGTGGTTGAACGGTCCAATGGGGCGCTTCTTGAAGGTCGATGGTCCGGTAAAAACTGTGATCGAATATAAAGACGGAGCACAGAACGACGACAACACCTCCGAAAAGATAATTAGTGTCAGAACTTCAGTATCATGTCTTCCGTTTCTAACAATCCCATTTCCTGGTGTCGGTATTCCAGGGCTGAACCAATCGATGGTTTTTTGTGCCAGTTCTGAGTGCCAGATGGAAGATCCCGATAACGCGGGGCCGACACGCTAACCCTAATTTCGATGGAAATCCAAATGTTGTTCAGTGTATTTCGAAGTGGGAGTAGCAAACGGCGAAGCAGTCAGGGGTCTGGATTGATTGAGTCGATTGGTATTGGCATCGTTATTGTTCTAGTCGTGATGGCTTTAGTCGACATGATTTTCCTTGTCCTGGCAAACAGTCTTAATGACACTGCCGTCAAAAACGCCGCTAGAGCGGCTGCCAATCAGAAGGACTCCAACAAAGCGAATGAAGCTGCGAAAAAGTCACTGAGCACAATGAAGTGTCCACCCTACGTTAGCAGTCTCACTCTGCAAAAGGTCGTATATGCGGACAACGATGTTGTGACATGCAATACCCGCATGGTTGTGAAATTGCCAGTGCCGGTGTTTGGTATCGGCAGCGAGTATGAATTCATCGGACAAGACACAGAGCCAATCGTAGCGGCGGCGGATTGAGGAAAATGAAATCGACTCCGATCTTCACACTAAAACATCACCGTGGTCGTCGCAAGAGGGGCTCCACAATTGCGATTGGTGTGTGGCTGCTGCTTATTATCATAGCTGTCGGACTGCTGTTTTTAGGTTTGTCCATGTTGATGGGTGCGCAAAAAGAAACGAAGGACCGCGTGGACAGCGGTATGCTGAACGTAGGCAAGAAGGTTCTTAATTCAGCCAGTGTTTATCTGCTACCAACGGAGAATGAGCTGATTTTTCTCGATGTAGCTTCTGATGATAATGAGAGCAGTCCGTTCATCATCAATCCCAAGAATCTGAAGAGTCTTCCGTCCATCAACTTGAGTCGCATTAATCGAGTCTGGGCGAAATCTATGCTGATTGGCATTAATGCTGATGCTGCAGAACGCGCAGGCATCGGCGGGACCGGCAAACAAAATGCCGAAGAGGCCTACAAAGGCGCAAAAGCAGTAAGCGATCGACTTGCAAAAAAACTTACCGACGTCGATGATTTGCACGATTACTTTAACGATTTGACGAGTCGAAATTCAGTTCGCATGCTGTCTGCCAGTGCGAATGTAGCTGCTTTGCCAGGGAAGAATTGGCGAACTTCGCTGATGCAACGCGGACGCGAGAGCAATATCACGGTCGCACCGCCTCCGTATGGATTGCCACCAGAGTATGACTCACCAGGTTTGTTGATAAAGTCGACTCGCACTCAGATGCCCGAGTCCGCCAAAGATTTGTGGTTCTTACCGGGCTTCACACCGATTGAACTAACAGGACATACGTTCTGGCAAGTTCCTTTTGTGTACGGTGAGAAAACGCATATGGTATCAGGCAACGAGTTCAATGCATTTACGAAGGCTGCAAAACCGATTGGAGATTGGGAAAATCCTATTCCAAATGCCTGGTCCGGAGAGGGAGTCGTGCATGGGACGAAATCGAACGACAAGACCTTGAAGGCCACGTCCTGGGTACTAGCAAATCCGGGCAAGACTTACAAAATGTCGATGCCTCACTCTTTTGTTCGCATCAAAATCGATAAGATGGAAACACACTGGTTCTTCTTTCCACTGATTCCGCCGATTCCTCCGGAGAAAGTGGAGTATGGGGATCCTCAAGAATACAAAATCAAAGATGCGCCGAAATCTCAATCAGGTCCAAGTATGCCGTTAGGTGGCATGGGTTGCGCTTATGTGAAGGCTGGCGATGACGTAGAGGTAGGTTTTGATGTTCTTGGAAAAACGTTGGATGACATTATTTTTGCTGCTCCCGGGGAAGGCAATCTCACGTCCGAAACTTATCTTCTAAACCGTGCCAACGAGATGATTTCCGTCCCTGGAAGGGTTATCACCCCTAACGATCTGCACGAGTGTTTGAGCGATTGGATGACCGTAATTTACCTTTATGGTGATCAAAACGAATTCATCATGTTCAGTCCTGATGGTAAAAAACTGGAGGTAATGCCGAAGGATCTAGCAGTGCTGAAGGCACCATGGTTGTTGCTCTATCAAGAAAACAAACCAGACGGGATAGAAAAACAGCTTGTAGACTCTGACTGTCTGGCTCCAATAATCAATCTTGTTGATGCGGAACCCTTGCCCGGATTTTTTCTTTTACCGCCGGTTGGTTGGGGACGATGGGATAAAGATGTATTCTGGACCCCTGGTTCCGGCTACAACTCATGCCTTGGAGACCTCAGGGTTAAGCGCGGCACATCAGTTTATTCGTTTGCCTGTGCTCTTCCAGATATTTTGAAAACAATTTTTCTTTTGTGAGGCGCGCAAGTATGCAGATAAGAATCGTATTCATATGCAGCTTGATTGGCTTGTTATGCGTGTCACCAGCGATTGGACAAAACACGAAATGGGATGCTGCAACAATCGAAGCGATGAAATCTCTTAGCACTCCTGAGAAGCGTGCAAATATGTTCAAGCAAGCTTTTGGTGTTTCCATAGATCCGACATGGCCGACGAATTTCCCCGTGCCAAAATACCCAAGCAATGTGCTCCAATCCACTTTCGATCATTCAACAAAGGGACAACCAACTGCAGTTGCGATGATAATTACAAAGGATCCGCCGAAAACCGTTTTTGACTTCTATAATTCGGCATGTACTCGTGCCGGCTGGACAGTACGAATGCCGGCAGAAAAGGCGCTCGCGCAGATTAACAAAGGTGGCACCCAATTTTTCTTGAATGCCAGCCAGGGCCGGCAAGTGATGTTCATCACCTGCTCACCACACCGTAAAACAAATGGTACCGTAGTTAGTATTAGCTGGCGGATGCGTCCCAAGTAATCTCCGATTTCATCCGCTAAATAGACGAGACTATTTTCGAAAAGCTGCGTTCTAATTCCCGTCGAAATGAGAAAAGTGCAAGAGACAAAGTGACGCGCACCGCTCGGGAGCCTGCTCTAGAAGCCAATGAGATTGACCCTCTAATGGCTCAAATTGATAGGCAGATGAAACAAAGTCGGCTGTGTTGATCGCAGCGGTTCGCCCAAGTGCCTGATCTTCCGTACCCCAGATGTACAGAACTGGAGTATCGCGAATTACTCCGATGCGCAAAGACTTGTGTAACGCGCGGTACCAATTCAGTGCAGCGGTCAAGACTCCCGCCCGTCTAAATCGAATAACGTTGCACTCCAACTGCTCTTCGGTAAGCTCGCCGCGATAACACGCTTTTAGCATCTTCGCGTTATCGCGCAAAATCAAAAATTCTGCTAGATGAAACGGAAATCTAAACATCCCAATATACTTAGACTTTTTCCTCTGCTCGGAATCTTCTTTAATTGCTTCGAGGAAGGCATCGACATGCGGTGTGGAAAGCACACTTAAGGTCAAAAGACGCCTGGCATGACGGGCAGCGAACACCCACGCAATA
>CAZISK010000394.1:0-7433 GCA_964541355.1 uncultured Candidatus Obscuribacterales bacterium | reverse complement strand
ATCAGACGCGGCTGTGGCAATTTGGAAATCGCTATCGACCCCAGAGAACCGCGAAAAACTCGAGCGAATGATTGGTTCGTCAAAGGCGGAAGAGCTCGGAACCCTCATTTCCAAGCGCTGCACTCTTGATTTGTTGGAACAAGAGCAAGGTGTCTCCAGTTCCGAACGCAAGTTGGTGGCAGCCCGTGCTCGATTGGGGTTTGAACAGATTTCCGGACAGGACTATGCCGGCGTCTGTGAGCAGGTTTTGAAAGACAAGACGGCCTCGGCTGATATCAAAATGCAAGCCATCGCCGGACTTGGACTTAGCATGTGGGCCGCTCAGGATACGGAAAAAGGATTGACCGGTGCAAGCGATCACATGGCGTACTGGAGTCGCAGTCACGAGCGCTCCTATGCTGAGCTACAAGCCAAGCTCACAAAGGTGGCGAACGGATCGTCCGGCGAAGAGAACCCCGATCTCAGAGCCTTTGCCGCCAACGTGCTCTTTGCACTCAATCGAGACGATACTTCCGATAGGTCCTTCCTGCTGGACTGTGCGTTCAAAGATTGGGACAAGAATAGAAGCTTGGGAAATGGCGTGTTTGCCGAAAAATTCATCGATGAGATGAAAAAAGATTTGCAATTCCAGACTCCGAAAGTCGCCCATGATTACGGACAGGCTAAAGCGAATCAGCTGATGGCCGCCTCAATACTTACCTCCCTGAAGCCGCCGGAATCCCGTCGTTCGTCATGGGCGGCAACGCAGAATCTGGCCAATCAAGCGCTGGCGGATTGCGTATCCTTTCGCTGCCCTGAAGTTGCTCTGCAAGCGCTGACTCTGTTGCGCCCAGAGCGGATACAACAACTCCCAGCCAAAGAACAAGAACGGCTGCGATGGAACGCAGTGCATCTACTGTCGGTGCACACCGCTGGTGATGGCAACCCGTCCGCCATAAAGATGGGCGTTCTATCGATACTGCCGGCGGTGCTGAACGGTGGAACAGAACCCCAGCGCAAGGGCGCCATAACTGCCATCGCCAGCCTGCTCGATCCGGAGCACAAAAACTACGCAGGAGCTTATCCAGAGCTGCGAGCCCAGGCGGTAGAGACATTATCGTCCATGGGTGCTGTAAAGGAAACAGAACGCACATTACGTTCTTTACTAGCCTTCAAAGACAACAAGCCGGTTGAGCCCAGCGCCGATGTTCGCATCGCGGCTTTGCAAAATCTGCATCGCCAGGTCTCGTTTGATACTCGTTCGACGAACGAGGAATTCAAAACCTTCCTGAGTCAATACCTTGAAAAAGAACGTGATCCGCGTGCTCACCAGATCGCGAAAGCGCTGGAGATCATAAGAGAGATTCGTCCACTCCCTCGTCCAGAAGATGTGCAAAAAGCGAAAAAAGCAGGTGAAGAACGCTTCGACGAGCACGCCAAGCCGGATGCCCTGGAGGGCAGAATAAGTGCATTTCTCACAGCGAGTTTTCCAAATCTCAACCAGGAAGAATACGATCAACACGCGAAAGATCGAAAACAAAAGCAGAAAGAAGAGTGGGACAAAGAGTACAACGCCCAACGTCATGCTATTCAACGCGGATGGGATGCTGTGTTCGGTGCGCCTCGCAGCGTTAGGAACTGGCTGAGCGCAGATCCTCCAAAGAAGACATCTAGCGACCTGTGGTCTGATCTAGAAAAGCTATCGCGCTGGGCCGACGGCAAATTCGGGGCGGACAAACTACCTCAAGCTTACGGATCCACCGAACAGTTGCAGCGACTGTCAATTCAGAAGGATTCCATCCGCTCGCTTGCATTTCTTGTCAGGCACAGCGGCGATGCCAAGTCCGGTACCGAGTTCCGGACTGAGGAGTATGATGTAGATTGGACCGATGAATCGGGCAAAAAACTTAAGATCAGAATTTCGTCGAATTTAGATGCATTACTTCTGGATCCGGACGGTCATCTTGGTGGTGAAGGTAGCATCCCCGGACCGCTCTCGCCCGACAAGGCCGTGAGCTGCCAGAGCGATTTTGTATACCGCACTCCAGCTGAAAATTACTTGCGCGATCTAGATCGCAAGGAAGCTACCGGCTTCGCCGCTCGGCGTTTGGCAGATCTTTGCAAGCCGGGACAACCGGAAGGCGTGCGGGTGATGGCCAGCAAATTCGTGCAGGAATTGATTAAGAACCCGAAGGTTAGCGCGCAGGCTCGACTGGAGTTGCTGCGCGGCGTAGACAATCTTTACGACTGGAGCGCCGAGAATCTCAAGGGCGATAATCGATCGCAAGCGTTGATTACTAAAGAGGAAGCCGCAAAGTTGACCGCAGAGGCGTTGGCAGCTCACAGACAAGGGTATCTGCCTGAGGACAAAGTAGCAACGCCTCCCACTTACAGACCCCACCTATGGGAGGAAGACGTTCGAGCAAGCAGGAAAGTCCAATTTGAATTGATGTTACGTCTGGTCTGCACCCATGAGAATCGACAGGTTAATTCTGCCATCAAGACAATATCGGAAAAGACCAAAGATCCGGTAATGAAACGCCAGACCGAGTTGATGATGGCTCGCACCGAGGGCATTGAGGTGCGCCAACTGAAGTACAAGGAAGCGGCGAATGGCAAAGGCGGTTCGCGGGCTGTAGATCCTGGGTTGCCGGCAGAAGATCGCGCCAGGCAGATGCAGGGTGCACTGAATGCGGTGCGAGAGGGCGGAAATGCTCATGTAGCAGTGGAAGCCATTTTTCGTGCTACTTATGGGCTCAAGTTCACAGCAAATGATCCCCGCTTGCCGATATTGAAATCGGCGCTCAACCATAACGATGAGCTGCTTCGCGGTGCAGCCGCCTTTGCGCTGATGTCGGAGCCGGCTCGCTCCGGCGTCCCATCAGATCAATCGGCTCTGGCTATCAAAACCATCAGCGAGTTGGCGCGCTATTCGGATAATCCGCATGTCAAAAAAGAGTGCGAAGTACGAATGAAAAATCTGATCAGCGAAACTGCCCGAGGCTGGAGCGCGGCTAAAGTAAAGGCTGATAAACCCAACTCCACCCAGGAGGAGAAAACTGCTTGTAAGAACTGGTCGGATCGTTACGACTTCATCTTTCGCGCAAAAATGGATGCCGTAAAGGATCACAATGGAGTCAGAGACATCTTCGCCCGTTGTTCGAGCGGCCCGCAAGATGCCTCCCTCGAGCAACGAACCAGAGAATTGAAGGCCTTGCTTGAAGGAAAAAGTTCCGGCGACCCGGCACGCTTGATTTTTAATAGCTGTCTGTCCCGTCAGGATAATCCGGAGCTAAAAAAACAGGGATTGGTTACCGCGACATCAAACGATCCACGTCTGCCAATACTTAAGCAACTGAGCAGCTCCGAAGACCAGAGAGTGCGACTGGCAGCCAACATGATGCTTGCCCGTTTTGCGCCTGACGTGACCGATCGCATGACTGCGATCAATGCCCTTGCCGGTTTGCAGTCGACCGCCCAATCAAGCGTCGTCAGAGAGGAGAGCGGCAAAGAGCTTTTGGTACTCAAGCAGGTTTATTCTCAACAAAAATTTTCCTCGTTCAAGCTGGATGCCCAAATAGACAGAGCGCAAAGAAACTACAGGGACGCCGCCACTCTGACTGAGTTGATGCAAAAACCGTCGATCAACCTGGTGAAAATTAAGGATCTCGTCTCGACCATGACCGGTTTCGACAATCCTATATTGCTCGGTGATGATCCGAGAACAAAAGTGTTGAAATCGGTAGCGCTACACTTCAAGCTGAAAGAAGGTGATGCCGGAAGTGACAAAGGTGGTGCTGCTGACACCGGTAAGCAGATTCACAGGCTCGCGACCCAAACTCTGCTCGAAGGTATTGCCGGGCGCTTTCGCGAATTCAAAAAGTATCCTCAAATGATCGAGATGCTGGAGGAGAGCACTAAACTCGCTCGTGAGCAAGCTGGCTCAAAACCAGCCCGCGATTGTCCGGAACTGCGCGCCAAGCTAGGTATGCTACGCGAAGGTTTGCTACTGCACGCGCAAGATGAACTCCAGCAAAAAAGAGTCGGCGAAGCGCGTTCCTTATACGCACGCGCATTCAAATGCGAAGAGGAGCTCGCCAGTGTGGTTGCCTGTAAGGTACAACCAACCGACCAGATGCGTCTGATCAAGGGCATCATGGACAATTTGCCGACCGAAGCAGAATTAAGTCGCGAGCGCCAACAACAAGATTCACTGAGAGAAAAGGAAGCGAACGCGAAGCATCGGCGCGAACGGGAGCAGCAGATTAATCAAATTTTGACAGAGTGCCCTTCCGCTAAAGATTTGCACAAAGTCGGGATCGGCTCGAATGAAGCACATGGGCAGTTCCAAGATATGTGGGCGACTCTGATCAAAGACAAAAAGTACGATAAGGCTTCAGATCTGGCGCTCGCATACGTCAGACTACAGGAGCATGACATCGCCGAGTCAGTCTCGCGTGACAATGTCGGGCGCACCACACTACTCGGTAAAACCTGCATAGATGATCTGCTCGACAACAATAAGCCTGCAAAGGCTCTTGATGTACTGGATGAAATGACGCGTATGACTGTGACCTACGCGAACAGGATGAACCAGTTTAAATACAATGATGAAGCCAAACGCGCCTTGAAAGAACAGTCTGAAATCATCAATCGAACTATCACCGGCATAAAGGAATCAACTTCAATTCCAAAAGCCGAGAAAAAGATGTTGGAGGCACGACTGAATCGATTAGAAGGGCAGGCGGCCATATTAGAGAAAGGACAGACAGTAGAGCTGACTGCCAGAACGCCAGCCAATTTCGATGTGCAAACAAAAATTGACAATGGGTTGCCGATGACTGCGCTAGAGACCAGCACGGCTCTCGAACAGGCCTTGGGCAAGACCGACCCTAAAGCGGTATCGCAAGCACTCAAGCGATTGCTGGAGCCGGGCTTGCCACCAATACAAAAGGGAGATGCGCGTTTAAAACTGCTGGAGAGAGCGGCTTCCTACGGACCCCAGGACGGTGCAACCGATGCTCACAAAGAGGTCAGGCTCGAAGCACAACTGGCACTGTGCCGTTTGCGCTGCGGTCACTCGATCGCTGATCGTGATTTTGATCCAGCCATTGAGCAGGCTGAGAAAGCAGTCAAACTGACCACTTCCGGATCCAAACCGAGTGAACTCAGCGAACAGGCGATCAGTCAGTTAAAGTTGCTGCGCACCGCCCTTGATGGCAAGGCGTCGTTGCTCTTCCAGTCACGCAGAGACTATGCTGGGGCGGAGGAACCACTAAAGCGAATCCTCGATATCGAGCTATTGCTATCCAGAGGAGAGAACACGGCTGATGTGCGCCGAGCGTTCGCCAATCTCACAAATATTCGCCAGTGGCAAGTGCAAGAAAGCCAAAACTTGGAGGACTGGCAAAAAGGTAGCGATGTGAGAGACGCCTTAAGAGAAAGACACATAAGGGATATGAATCGGATTTACAAAAAGGAGCTCGAGAGGGAAGTGAAGGCATTGAAGGCAGCATACGAGCCGGTAAAGGATGATGTGAATAACGTCCGCGCCTTCCACAACCTCCTTGATATGCTGGTTTTCAGAGGACGTCATGATGACGCTGTTAAATTGGCTATCGAGAGAGCCAATGCCCATGCCAAAGGATCGATTGGGCGCGACAACACCCCAATAGACCGGGCTCTCCACAGTCTGGAGTTAACGGCGCTAATGCTGGAGGAGAGAAATCAACCTCAACTGGCGACCAAGCTATGGGGCGAATTCGGCAAGTATCTGGAAAAACAGGTTGAGTGGGAAAAGGAAACCAAACACACCGAAAACAAATACGGCAAAGGACGCTATGCAGATGTTCTCAAATTCCAAATTGAAAAACTGGAAGGCCATGCCAATCGTGGTGCACCAGCCGACAATAAAGCGATCACGCAGAGCGTTGGAAGACTATGGGGCGAATACATCAAGTGTCTGGAAAAGGACGCCGCCTGGGAGACCGAAACCAAAACAACAGACAAGAAGCATGGCAAAGACTCTTATAAGAAGTATCTCGAGATTCGTGTCACGGAATTAGAATCACATCTCACCGATCGCACCGCATTATCGGGCGAAGAAAAGAAAACAGTCCGCAAAAACCTGGCTCAATTGCGAAAGGTCTACTTGCAATAATGTCCTGAGGAACTTCATTTTGCACAGTCGACGGACTCTCCGCCCTGCTGAAGGAGGGAAGATTCCAGGGCTTAAGCTGCAGTCGCACCTTATACATCCCCGACCTGAAAGACGTGACTTTACGGTGTATCTGCTAAAGCCAAAAATATCCGCAAATGGGGGACATTGATCGTTTAACCTTCGTGGACAGTATTCAGTCCGTCTCTCTGATGGACAAAGCAAAATATAGTCCCAGCCGGGCTTCCAGGCTTGTAAAAAGTTTGGGATATTTCGGTGTTATATTCTTAGACGAAAGAAAGACCGAACTGCTAGGCACAAATCTTCGCGCACCGCGCGAGTGGCCGGGAAATAAAACAAGGGAGATAGTGGGGGCAAAGCACCACTATCTTCTTGTTGAATAGAGAGCTTCTAACGTGTCCAGATAACGGTATTCATTGTTTGGGTCGCCTCTTCAAGATACTTTGAGAAATGAGGTTCGGCGCCCTCGTAATAAATCTCTCTGATTGTTCTATAGTCGGCGGAGCTGCCCTCTGTTCCCCACTCAGGAAAGTAGTGACCGACGAATTTCTTGCGGCTTGTAATCCAGTCGCCGGAAACTAGAAGTACGGGTTTGTCATTAACTACTCTGGTCTCAGCCGAATAGATATGAAAGGCAGAGCCATCGCCTACAGTACCAAGAACCTGATAGCCGAGATCCCCTATCTCCTCGATCGACAATGTGTGGGGCGGTTGTTCCAGGATTGTCTTAAAGTGTTGGGCGTCTTCATCGGGTATAGGGATTCCGCGATCGTAGATCACAAGATTAGCGCCGCTCGATGACGGTGGCGAAAACGAGATACTCTTAGCAAGGTCTCCAAAGACCGGCTCAATGAGCTCCTTGCGCCAGTCATTCGGAACGAATACAAACTCGATAGGAGCCATATCCTGAATTCGATCTCTTACTTTTCCTGACTCCATCGCTTGATCATCCTTTCGGTCGGCACACGGACGAACCGTTGGCTTGTTTGCTTGACAAGCAAACATTATATCGTCGCTTCGGTCTCAATAATCTTGAGATGCTCGTTATCTTACAGGCTTCCAGTACGCAGAACCACGTTTGTTCGGAGAAGGCGCTTGCATTGTATTGTATAGCGAGTCAAGAGACATTTTAATGTCATTTCCCTTACCCCACGAGTTCTGAACAGTGACTTCCTTGGTCTTTGGATCGTATCCGGTAACCATCCAAACATGTTCGCCGCCCTCCGGTCTTGTTTTCAAGTTATGCGCTACTTTGTGCAGATCGCCGGTATTGCCT
>CAZISK010000393.1:0-7443 GCA_964541355.1 uncultured Candidatus Obscuribacterales bacterium | reverse complement strand
TCTAATTGGTGATATCAGGAAGCCGGATCGCGGTCAGAAATTTTTTCGCGATAGCGATTTAAAAGGATTTGGATTGAGAGTAACTCCCCGCTGCATTTCATACATCGTCGAATGCCGCGTAGACGGGAAGACTCGAAGAGTGACTATCGGCAATCACGACGAGCTTAGTGCTCAGCAGGCTCGGAAAGAAGCAAAACGGTTTCTCGCAGAGATGGCCGAGAACAAGCTCCCGACAGTAGAATCGAATGCGATTACGCTCCGCGAGGTTGCCGACGACTTCTTTGAAGTTCGCAAAGTGAAACCGAACACCGTTAGAAGCTATAGAGGTCTCTTGCAGAGATGTGTTTCGGATTGGCTGGACATGCCGGTAACGAAGATTACCTATGAGATGGTTCAGACCAGACACAAGGAATTGACGAAGACAACGAGACAAGGAACGGGAGGCGAATATCAGGCAAATAGCGCTATACGATTAGTCGGTGGTCTGCTCAACTTTGCCATGGACAACTACGAAACTCAGGCCGGACTGCCGATCTTGCTCGCCAATCCTGTGAGGAAGCTAACAAAAAACAGAGGCTGGCACAAGGAGCGCCGCCGCCGCAACGTGATTCAAGACAGCAAACTACGCAGCTGGTACCTGGCAGTGAGGTCACTCACTAAGCACCGGGTGCGGGACTTTCTTTTATTTGGTCTCCTTACCGGCCTGAGGAAGAACGAAGCGGCAACTCTTCAATGGAAGGATGTTGACCTTGAAGATCGCTCCATTCTTATCAGGCAGGAAATCGCGAAGAATGGCGAAGAACATCGCCTGCCACTAAGCGATTTTCTGGTCTTGCTTTTGAAGCAGCGAAAGCTCCATACCTTGAATTCGCCACGTCTTTCCGGGTCAAAGTGGACAAAGCCATCTCATTGACTGCGGCGATGTTGTTGATCGAGGCATTCGTCAGGTCATGGAGAACAAAATCGCAGCCGCTTTCTCGTAGACTTACCTTCATTAGCATGGCTGCACGGCTGGGCCTACCCCGGAACATAGTGAAAAAACTTGTCAACCATATTGCCGGTCTGGATGCTACGGATGGCTACATCGTGCTTCAGGCGGACGATTTGAGAGAACCAATGCAGAGGATAACTGACAGATTCCTGGAACTCATGGGTTGTGACCTCAGCGACTGGCAGGAGGAAAAGAGCTGCATAAGCTGCGCACACATCTGCCCATGCGTCAAAGTTTTCGCCAGTCTTCTGTGAATGTGTCAAGGGAATTGAGCAAAAGTAATTGCCATCAGAATCGGTGCCACCTGTTTAATTAATGATCGGACTAATTCCAACTTATCCAGTCATTCCATCTGCGTAATTCTCGATCCTGCTGAGTCGATCTTGATCGTTGTTTTCCCTACTTCTGTGAGTGTGCCGTAGATGTCAGCGACCATGCAATCGGCTTTCTTGCTCGACCAGTCTGCTCGTTCGTCGACCATTAGATTCAGTTCTATGATCAGACCATTTTCTGATTTCAGTCTGGCAGCGGTTTGGTGTTTTTCGATTACCGTTGCTGTCAAAAACACTTTGCTGCCGATAAATCGAAGCCGCTTTGGTTCGTCGCCGGTCTGCAAAAATTCCTTCCAGTTCTTTCTCTAAATCGGAGTGTCGTTCAACAACGATTTCAATGCCTGTACTGCCATCGAGCCGCGCTTGTCGTGTGCGTGTCCGCTGTTTACCGAAATTGTTGATTCCGAAGATACTAGAGTGCCTGAAAGCTCATCGCCCGTCAGCTCGACTATGTACTTTATCTTGTATCGTCCAGGAACAGCCTGCCAGAACGCCGTTGGCTTATTGGCTTGTGTCTTGTAGTCGAGCGCGCCTTCATGCAAGACTACCTCCGTCGCTTCACAGGCCAGCTCGCCGCCAGGCTCGAGCGCCATTTTTTCAGATTTCTCTGTTTTGTTGTATGGAGCAAATGCCAAACCTAGGCATTGCCCATCTTTTGAAATTACAGGTGTTCCTATAAGGGGTTGCACGCAAGTGAATCGCACTCTACTTGAAGTTGTGTTTCTTATAGTCAGAAGCGGCTTGATAGTATCACCGGAGGTGAAGTTAGATTCGGCAAACTTTGCTTGCAGTGCCAGTTTATGATTCGGATTCATTGCCTCTGCTGCCTCTGCGCTTGCCAAAAGAAATACCGAAGCCACTGTCATGCCGCTAAATTGCATTAAGAGATTTTGACATTTTTTGATTGGCATGGTTCTCTCTCTGTTTGATTACATTCTGAAGCTTATTCACAAAAGATTCTAGAGGCTCAATACAAACGTTCAGCAGTTTCATTGGTTACTCCGATTTAGAAACGCTTAGAAAGAGTGCTGCTGCGGCTTATCTCGCCGTACAGCAGGCCCAGCGCCAATCTCTCAGTGCGAATAGATGCGGGGCGAGGATTGTGTACTAAGATCGACTAGCAGTGACGACAGCGCCTTAAACTAAAGAAAAAGCGGAAGCTATCGAAGCGATGTCTCAACGTTTGCAATAACTGCGTCGCGATACTTTTGCGAGAGTTCTTCGGAGAGCAGTGATAGCTCCAAGACTTCATCGATATTGTCTTGAATGCTTTTCGTCATACATCCTTCTTAGCTGCGAGATCTCTTGAGTAGAGTTCTAGGAGTCGTTGCAGTTCTTTTTTTGCAGGTCTCGATTGTCGTCTTCGTGTCCAGACTCTATCCGAATTGCGAAGTAAATTGCTTGCGGACCGACCTGATGGAGAAAAAACATGACTGAGAATTTGGAAAACACGCAATCGAGACAGCCGGAACCCAAATTATTTGACAATTACGATTGGAGCACCGTCAGCCAGCAGATTGAATGGGAGGACTTTGAGGAAGCCTCGAGTATTTTCAGAGGAGAGGATAAGAATACCATTCAACAATTTGGCGACCTTGAGCTCGTAGATGGTGCCGAAGGCAGCGGGCTTCCTGTACAGAACTCTGCGGCAGTTGAAAACAATCTTGATACTGGTGAACTCTCGACTGTGGAATTCTATCCGGGACAAACAAAACATGTTCCAGATGATGCTCGTGAAATGGTCAGTTCAAATTCGGCAGAAGGGGTCGCGGATAGTGAAGTTCCCATTCATGACGAAAATCCAGTCAAACTAAGTACGAATGGCAACCCAACCACTAAAGAGCTGGCTTCGGAAGATGGCATGGCACCAGAGGAGAAAGACAAAGTTCAAGAGGCGAACGGCGCAGAGGACAACGCTGACCAGGAAAAAGGCAGAACAGACAAAAAATCCGAAGCCAAAGATGTTCCATTCCCCGTAGAATACAGTCGAGAGGAAGCAGCCAAGCTTCTGGAAAAGTTGAGTGGCGATGACAGAAAAAAAGTAGCCGAGGATCTTGGCAAAATGGGACCAAAGGTTTTGCCGGATCTGGCAAAATTCAAAGATGATACCAAAGATGCTGAAGCATATCGGTTGGCGCGACAAGCGGAAGAATACATAAGAACCAACTCCCCAGAGGAAGCCGCGAAAAGTCCATTCACTAGCAAGTATGATGCCGAGGAAGTCAAAAAAAATATCGCAGCACTTGGTGCTGGAGAACTAGATCGGTTGCGAGCACAGGATAAGCTCTTTTCGATGGGACGTCCTGCCTTACCGGATCTTCAAATGGCAGCCAAAGAATCAACTGATTGGAAAGTAGAAAGCGGTGCCGAAAACGTAATCAGAAGGATCGAGACTCAGACCTTGACCGAAGAGATTGCTGCTAAGAGTCCCTCGTACCTGAAGTTATCCGAAAAAATGCGTAACCTTTTGGATAAAGCGGGAATCCATAGCCTGGGTCTGAATTATTTTAGGAGTTTTGAGCCAGATGTCGGTGAACGGTTTTATGGTATCACCGGACTACATGATTCCTATGACGATCCGCCAAAAGGAAAACTCAGTAATGAGGATCGAGAAGCCTTCAAAGAAATGATAAAACTCGGTGATAAGCTTAAATCGGACAAAGGCTTTGACGAGGTACTTTCAGGTATGAAAACGCTAACGGAGGATGCGATCCATAAAGGAAAGACGGCGTCGAGGGCCAACGATTACGAAAAGTTGCTCGAATTAGAAATGTCCAGGGAGCAAGGGCGCGAGCTGTACGCCAGAGCATTGTCCGGCTCCGGCGATCCAAAAGATCGTGAGGAAGGAATACGGATTCTCACGGAGCAAATGTCGAAGCACAAGCCGACCTGGAGTTTCGATGAGGCGGCCGCCAGGTTAGGCGCGCACAAGGACGAAGCGTTTATGAATGCATACAAGGAAGCTACAGGCGGCGAAACCAAAGGTTTAGATGATGCAGTCAAGCTGCGAAAGATGGCGGATCCATTTCCTTCAAAGTATGAGGAGGACAAAGCGGCCAAACTGCTGGAGCGACTGACTAGCGACAAGCAATTCGACCGACTCGTAGCGATGGAGGAGCTGGGCGATATGGGACCGAAGGTGATGCCGGACCTGGCAAAATTCAAAGAGTCGACCAAGAGTGCTGACGCTTACCTTTTGGCTGAGAATGCTGAACAGTACATAAGATCCAACTCTCCAGAGGAGGGCGCGAAAAGTCAGTTCACCACCAAATATAGTGATAAGCAAGCAGCCCAATATATAAGCGAACTTAATTCAGCCGAGTTTGTTGATCGAAAGCGAGCTCAAGACAATCTTGTCAAAATGGGGCCATTGGCATTGCCTAAGCTCAAGGAGGCGACCAAAGAGTCAGAGCCTTACGACGTTAGAGTAGGGGCCGAGAGTGCAATTAGTAGGATCGAGGCACTAACCGCTAAAGAGCAACTTGACGCCATTAAAAAGTCGTACGAGAAGATCCCAGAACTTCTCCAAAAGTCTGGGATTGAGATTAACAGTAGCAAGATTTTGCATGCCGATGGTAGTGTCTTTGTTTTCGATGTGCAGATGGAGATGGGGAAGCTTCCGAAAGGTACTCCCAATGCTCAAGATCGAAAGGCTTTCGAAGAGATGATTGCAACCGGCGATAAGCTTTCTACTGACACTTCGTTTGATGACAAACTTTCAGCTCTACAGTCGAAGAACGGGGATGATTTCCTCAAATTGGCTACGCTTGGCTTGACTCGAACGAAGGGGCGCGAAATCTATGCTAGAGCGTTGTCCGGTTCAGATGATCCAAAAGATCATCAAAAAGGCGTTGAGCTTCTCACCGAGCAATTGTCTCAGGCCAAAGGCTACATCAAGCCGAGTGCTTCCTTCAATCAGTTGGCAGTTAGATTAGGGGCAGATAAGAACGAAGCGTTTATGGCTGCATACAAGAAAGCTACCTTTGGTGAAACTGAGAGATTTGATGCTGAGGTCGAGCGAAAGAGGAAATCGGGGAGTCGCTAACCGACGTTGAGGCTGGCGTGTAGCGGTTTATTGGTGCTATGCAACACATCTAGAGTCGGCATACACGAATAATTGTTGATCGCCAAGGAAATAAAGAGCGAAAAATGCAATTGCATAAACCCATCTTCTTTTTCATCACCTCAATCTTCGGTTGTGTTCATTCTGAAATTTTACGAACGCAGAGGCTCAGTCCGAGAGCGTCAATAATCTTTTTACAGGCGGCAAATGGCGTTCAATATTTATGGTACGCGCCGCTGGAAGACTATTAAGGAAAGATTGAAAGGTCAGATCGGCGCTCGTTTTCTTTGCACACTTCAGTTGAGACAGGTACGCAGTCTATCGTCAGGAGGATTGTTATGAGCGGTAAGAAGAAACTCTTGGGAACGGCAGTGGCAGCGGCTCTTATGGCCAGTACCATTGGGTTACCGAGCCTTGCTGACGCCAACAATACGACCAACTGCCCGGGGAAAAAACTGGAAGTGAACACAGCTCCTATGAGCGATCTGGAGCGTAAATATTTCGAGCTGAAGACGCAAGTTGACCGACTGATGGAGCCTTCAACTCGCTTTGCGTTTCCGTGGTTCTCAGAGCCATTTGTCTGGGACAGTATGCTTGGCGGATTTGATTCATTCGGAAAAAAGATGGAGCAGTTGGCGGGCCACTCACTAATGCTGGACACGCACTGGGGAGGCTATTTGCCACGCATGGAGACCAGTGAGACCGATAAGCAAGTCAAGATCACCGCTGAAGTGCCGGGTATCGACGAGAACAATCTCGATGTTTCTGTTCGAGGCGACACGATCACTATAACAGGGCACAAAGAAGACTCAAGCGAAGCAATGGAACAAAGCAAACGCGCCGCTGAAAGGCGCTGTACCTTTGAGCGCATGATGAAGCTGCCTTATCAGGTTGACAGTGAAAAAGCCGAAGCAATTTTGAAAAACGGCGTTCTCACAGTTACCGTTCCGAAGTTGCCGGGACAGCAGGCCGAAGGCAAAAAGATTGCTATACGAAAGGAGTAATGGCTGCCAGGCTTATCCGCACGTGCTTCGAGGATTTGTGCCAGTCAAAACCTGGTGCCATTGCTCCACCTATTTTGTGCGGAATAATGCTCGGTGCAGTTATTGCTGTGTGCATGCATAAGCCGCCGGCGGCTGGCAGCCAGAACGTCCAGTCCTCCTCTGGACAGGTCCATGCAGCCTGCCAGCCCGGGGCACCGGCGGCTTCTGCGGCACGTTCGCCCGAGCCGTCTGGCGAACTTATCGCTCACGGTTCCGGGGCCTGTCCTGAGACGATAATATTGTCAGACAACGCAAAATGCATACAACATTCTCGTGCCAGATTGGGGTGGATCGCGTTATCGGCTTAAAACCATCGTTGATCAGCGAAGACCCAATTGGACGGTCATTCTTGAAGTTTAAAATTTCATTAGCAGCGATGGCAAAATCGCTGCTTTTTGGTAAAAAAATAATTGATGAAAGCTCTTCCGTTCAGCTTCGAGGACGGAAGAGTTCGGGTAAAGAAAAAACAAATCGAGCAGGACGGCTCTGAGGGTCAGAGCTGGGCCTCATTAACGTAGTTTGATTGTCAAAGTAGGAGGTGACTGTCATGCGCTACGTCGATGATATGGATTTTGGAGGCGGAATCGGCCTCGTTGACGAAGAAAATGTACTAAGCCTTGAAAGGGCTAAAGATGCAAACAATGCAGATGATGATGCCGTTGATGCATATCTGCGCATTTTGAGAAAGCAGAAACTTCTGAGCAAAGATGAGGAGCTCAAGCTTGCCAGGGCAGCCAAAGAAGGGGACAACAATGCTGTATTGGAGCTGGTTCGTTGCAACCTGAGACTGGTAGTCAGCATCGCCAAACAGTACAAGAATTATGGCCTGAGCCTTGAGGATCTTATCCAGGAAGGAAATCTGGGGCTGATGCGGGCCGCGCAGAAGTTCGACCCGGACAAAGGCTGCCGGTTCTCCACTTACGCGACCTTCTGGATACGGCAAAGCGTCGTCCGGGCAATCGGCGACAAGGTGCGCCTGATCAGGCTCCCCGGGCACGTCGACAAGGATTGGCG
>CAZISK010000392.1:0-7455 GCA_964541355.1 uncultured Candidatus Obscuribacterales bacterium | reverse complement strand
CGCGGCAGAATCTGATCATGTTATCGACATTCTGTGATAGGCGAATAAGCAATTGCTCAAAGCCTGGTTCATCTACGTGGATCATTACAAGATTGTCGATCAGCTCGTGTAGCTGTTTCGTATAGTCATCCCATTTTTCCACGATGTCGCCCATCCTGTCATCGCCACGGAAGGTGGAAACGAGCAACGAATTCTTCTTCTCGATGTGAGCGTTGATGGAAGCGATGCTCTGTTTCACCGACTCAAAAGCATGGTCTTGAGTCCACTCGGTGAAATTGACAGTCACATCCCAGAGAGACTCTTGCAGATGGTTTTCATCTGACTTCAAATACCTGAAAATGTTCATCTAGCTTTCCTCGGATTTTTGTCGCGAAACTTTCATTCAGAAAAGAAAACCAACTAATTTCTACTTCTAGTTAGACAATTTGCAACTCAGATATTCCAGAGATTGATGAGCTTCATCATTCTCTGGGATTTCCGATACACGCGGTGGAGAGGCCATGGTTACTATAACTGCCAAGGCTCAGCGCCTACAAAAATACAAGGGCTGGTTCATGGACGTAGATAGAGAGCACCACTAATGCTACCACCGACCAGGAAGCTTCAGGCAAACAACTATGTGCTATTGATACCGATGGTAGGTTCTGGAAGATTCGCAACCACTAACCGTTAACTACACAGCTTCAGTGGGCTTCCATCGAAGAGCCTCCGAATGGAGATACCAACGAGGATAAAAGTACATGGTAAATCAGGATATGGTAGGAAAACCACCAAAACCAGGAATGTATTATTGTGTACGTTGTGAGGAACAGTTCGCATTTGTCGAAGGGGCATTGCGATGCCCGAATTGCCAGAACACTACACGCAACGATCTCGTTCCCGTCGACGTTCGTGACGTGAAAGAAGAAGAGCTTATGCACACGACCGACGATTTTCAGGGCGGCTAAATTCAATTGTGCTCTTGGTTGGTGAAATTAGGCCAGTAAATTTGGGAGTTGTAAGCAATGTACTCCGATCGATTTGACTTACCTGAGCTGCAGCAAGAAGCACGCGAGACTAAGTCTGCAAAGAGTCTTTTCCTCCTGTGGAACAAGGTTTGCGCATGCTATGACAGAGGGCAAATCGGGAAATATGAGCTCGACGAAATGCACGATGTGGTGTGGTCCCAGATGGAGAATCTGGTGACCTTACAATCCATGATTGAACAGTCCTTCCCAGTCCGCAAAGCCAGCTAACAGGAACTCGTCACACACTTGACGTGTCGTATACAGACGGTCGAAACCGGCATATTCAGGGAAACGCACCGGCTTGCGCAGTTGCTCGAGAGCGAAGCGTGAGAATCTATGACACGGTAGACTTCACGCGAACGGAATCGCGCCACTGCTTAGCTCTTCCCGCAAGGTCCTTTCCGATCGTTTCATCACCAACTTTGATAAACTGACAAGACCAACTCTCCAGTTTAAACGCCAAAAACAACCCGCTCTGCTCCGCCGCTTCCACCGCACTCAGAGCGCGCTGGATCAGCTCACTCGCCTCCGAATACCTCGACACGGAGCTGTACACTATCGCAAGGCGCTGACACAGACCGCTTGTCCACTCATTGTCGCCGGAATACTGCTCTATGAGCCGTTGTGCAAACGCTTCGAGACGCTGAGCATCATCACTTCGATCAAGAAGCAAAACCACCCTGATAAGCTCGATAAGTTGAGGGAAATACCAGTTATTATCTGTTTTTACAAAAAAGACTCGATCGCAAACCGAGGAAGCTTCCTCTGCCTTCCCTTGCGAAACCAATGTATCAGCCAGGGTGATAAGACTATTAACGATCTTCGGACTCCGGCATTGCTCATCGGTGGCGACAGCCCAGCGTGCGTAGGATTCCGCCTCATTGGCCTTGCCCAGACGCAGCAACAATCTGGCAATGTTGCAAGACTCGGCCGTGGCGTACTTCGACAGCTCAGTCATTTCGCACTTGTCTCGTGCATCTTCAGCCGAACACTGGTGAGATTGCAAAAGCTCCTTTCGCAAAGATAACAGTTCACTATAGTCACCAGAAAATTCGGCGAGACACTCAAATTCTAAAATCAAATTCTGCGGCGGCTGACCCGGAGCGTGTTCGCGGCAAATCTCCACGGCGCGATCTAGATACTTTTGTGCTTCGTCATACTGGCACTCGAATACCATCGCAACTCTCGCCAATCTGATCGATGCTTCAATCGCCACGAACTTCGCTCCTGGCAAAGCGGCAGTGGCGCTGTCGAAAGCAGCAGCAAAACTTTTTTGGCATTCATCAAAGCGAGTCTGACGATACTGAACTTTGCCGAGCATCAGATGCGACTCTGCCTTGATCTGTGTCAAGCCGGTCGCACTGTCAAATAGCGGAATGCTCTCTAGAAGGAGTTGCTCTGCTCGGTGCTCATCGGACTCTTCATAGTAGGCGGCCAACATGGCGAGACTCTTGCCCTTGAGCGCCGGATCTGCGCGCTTCTTCAAAGACCGCAGACGCTCGACCAGCGCCTCAAGTAGCGTCCCGCGCTCGGCGCTTCGTCCCTTGAGAAGCAATAGCGTGGCAAGCTGCTCAACCGGATAAACCACCGCTGATTCATCAAGCTCATGGTAGATGGAAATTGCCTGCCGAAAACGCTTCTCGGCCTCTTCGCTTTCGAACGGCGCCAGGACCTTTCCTAACGCCGTCAAGGTCGCTGCGACGTCAGAATGCACTTTTCCCAACTCATGCTCTCTTATAGCCAGGGCTCGGAGCAATGCCTCTTCCGCCTCTTCGAACGAACCGGTGTGAACAAGCACAACCCCCATCTCGTGCAAGGTCTCGGCAAGTCGAAGATCCTTCTTGCCGGTCTTCTCACATATGCGCATGGCTTCGAGAAGGACACGTTCTGCCTCCTCGTACTGCCCTTTAGCCGAATAGAGCCGAGCATCATCTAGGTGCTTCTGCCACTTCCGGGACATGACCACTCCTGATAAACAGACTTGATCATTATAGTTGATCGAAATCTCCCCACACGATTTTGTGGGGAAATTGACGCGTACTGCTACGTTGTTTTGCCTAGTTGCCCGGTTTTGCGGTCATATCAGCACGTCTTTTGTCCATAGTGTCGCCGATTTTTTCCAAATCGATGGCACTTTTCAAAAGCTTAGAAAAGAGTGTCTTCTCTTCTTCCTTGATGTGCATTCGCACAGATTTCGACAGCTCGTTGATATGGGTGTCAAACTCCGGCTCGTCGCCCATCATCCGCTGAGTCTGGGCAATCAGTACCTTAATGTGATCGTGGTTTTCAATTAGATGATCAACATTCGACACTCCATCGGCTTCCTCAATAGCAGGGTAAAAAACTTCCGTTTCAAGCACTGCCAGTACGCTAAGCTCGTAAGAGATGTCGGCAAGAAGCTTATCCTTGTCGGAGGCACTGAGCTTCGAATCATAACCATCCAATATCTTCTAAATGCGCTCATGCGCTGTACACAAGACTTCGACGGCGCTCTTTTGCTTCAGTGTCATTTTCGAACCTCCATTACTACCTCGAACATGTCGTTGTATTCTTTTTGATTGCCACTGCTAGTGGTGGCAGCTTCCATTAACAAACATAGCGATTTAATAAACCCTCGGAGCGGCAAATTTCTCCGCAAGTTAGGCTTAGCACAGCTTGGGCTTGATGAAGCGGCTATAGAATGCAGATTGTTGTGTTAAGCCAGGGTTCTGAGCTGCAAACTCAGTTCGGCGACCGCTTCATCAACAGAAAGACCGGTCTTGTGACAATGATTGAAAAGTAACATTGCTTCTTCCGGGGTCAACATACTCTCTCTCACGTAAAAGTGGCAAAGCAGGGCAACCTGCACAGTCGACTCAGCCAGTGCACCGGAAAAAACAAGTGCTTTGCTGACAAATAGTGGACTTTGACAGGAAATTTCGACCGCTTCCTTGATCTGTTCCTTAGATATCAGCTCGAGGCTCGTGATAAATTGTTCGAAGGTGAGCGTTCTGCGCTCCGACAGGCTGCGATTCTTTTCGAGAGCCTCTGTCAAGGTGAGATTGTGATAGTGAATGTCGATCAAGGCATATGCAGCATCAAGCGGCTCGATCGCATCGCGGCTTACCAGAGACTGTAGATTGAGAGCCATCTCCAGCGTGTATCCGGACACCAGCTGCAGATCGACAAGCACTCGACCGATTGGAAGATTGCTTACAAGTCCAATCTCTAGCGCATGCTCGATCTGCGCTTCCGAGGCGATTCCGGAGAGCGACAACAGCTCACCGAGACGAATTGTTTTTAGCGGCACCGGTGGAGTGCCATCTCTTCTGGTGGAGCGATTGGTCTGCTCGGCATGACGTTCTGCTGTCCGTTGTAGAAGGACAACCGCATCCTGACGAGACACCCTGCCTTCGCGAACAAACCGCTGGGTATTGATGGCACACTCGAGCAGTTGTGTTGAGATCAGTCCATTAATGACCAACAATCTACCGACCGGAATTCCGAGAGCTTGCGACTTGTACAGCACCTCATAGTACCGTTCCGCTTTGACGATACCGGACTCTATCAAGAAGTCACCGAGCCTGGTGGCGCGCCTCTCTATAAAGCCATAAGCATCAGAATAGCCGGCGCAATTGAGCGCACGTTTCAACGTCATACCACTGCAAGTCATCAGATCGGCTACCGCTCTGCAAGTGTCGACGTTTATGAGTCCATCCTTCAGGAATGCCTGCAGCTGAATGGACCACTGCAGTTGTCTTCCATTAATCCACCCGGACATGATAAACACGCGACCGAGCGGCAGCGACAATTCAGTAGCAACGCTTACACAATGCTCCAATTGTTCTGCGCTAATCAAGCCCATTTCGACCATCAGCTGACCGAGCCGGTTGTCGGACGGACCGTAATTGCTCTCTGCGTAATCGGCGTCGGCAAAGCCGTCATAATGCGAAAGCTTGATCCCGGTGGACGGAGTGAAGTCACGCTGAGGCGTAGGTAAAGAGCAAGACTCAGCATGGACTGTTGGCACTACAAGCGGTGCGCATGTCGGCTGAACCGCGACTTCGGAACCGTCTAACGAGGATGGTGCCAACCCAGGGGTGCTGTCCGGTGCTTGGGCAGAGAACGGGATTTCCTCTAACGAGGCTTGCGTTCCAGTCGTCTCAGGAACTACGGACGGGGCTTGCATTCCAGCAGCAGCAGTGACGATTGAGGGAGCTTGCGTGTCAGCCACAAGAACGACGGAAGGCGCTTGGGTTCCTTCCGTCGAAGGAACGACGGGCAGGGTTTGCGATGCAGCCGTCACAGGAACGATTGATGGTGGTTGGGTCCCTGTCGTCACAGGAACGCTGGACGAGGCAACTGCCTGAGTGGGCTGTGGCTCAGGTAAAAACGACAGAAGCGGATAGTCCTGCACAGGAATCTCTTCGGCAAGCTCGGAAAGCCACTTACCAACATCACCTGGCATCTCACACAAAGTAAATTCTTGAGAAAGAGTACCTTTGACCGTTTCCACATTCGCAGGTCCCATCAACTCAGCATCAAGCTTTTCCTGAAGCGAAAGTTCCACTACCGGCGTCGTCGGCATCGGTAACGATGGGGATAGTCGCTCGGTTTGAAGCATGGATTCCAGAGACTCAGTCAGCGGCTCTGTCAAAAGAACAGAATCAGGCAGGCCTCGGAGCAGCTCCATGACAGCCTCTTGGTTGTCTTCTGATTCAGCAATAGCGCCGGAAGACGACACCATCGAACCGCTACCGGTTACAGCCTTGCGGTAAACCGCTATCTCCTCACCTCGTGTCGACTGTAGCATCCTGGAAGGGATCTGCTGTTGACGAGGCTGTTGAGATTGCTCCACCGGGCCCTTCCGATCGCGCTGTCCGTCCGGGTCCGGCCGTACAGGCCACTCATCAAGGTGTCCCTCGGCGACGTTCCATTGTACGTTCTGCCCTTGGCTCAGACGCCACTTCTGGTCACCATGGTAGACTTCGACTTCCGTATCGGGCACAAAGTCTGGAGGAAAAGGATTTCCGTTTTTCTCCGGACAATCGGGATCTAGCAACATGCGCCGCACGTATTGAACTTCCGGCCCGATAAAATCGGACTGCACCGCACTCGGTGCGACACCGTTCTGGCTGTCGGCAACATTGGAAACCGGCTGCATGTTCATATCCACTTCCGGCATAATAAGTGGTGCTGGACCATTTTGAACGGCAGGGAAATTGGAAATCGGCGAAATCATGCTCGGTTCTACACCGTTCTCCAATGCGGGCACACTGGACATGGGCGGCATCATGCTCGGTGCACCCCCATCTAAAACTGGCGGCGGATTTCTAAGCGGAGATCCATTCACGACCGGTAGCTTCAAATTGCGAAGCGCGCCATTCTGGACACCGTTACTTCTGACAGGCGCGCGCTCCGCTACCCACGGATTAGAGCTCAAGTTATCAGAAGGATGCGACAGATTGTTCGCAACTTCACCATCAGTTTCGTCGGGCGACAGATCCCACGGATTGTAGCGCAGGCGCTCCCTCTTTGACTGCGTCTTCTTAGGCGCAGATGCGACAACGGCTTCAGCAGTCTCATCCGGAAAAGGCCCCCAGGGGTTGTACACAATATTCGTGCTCTGATGAGACAGGTTGCTTTGAACTGAATTAGCAGTAGGGACTTCTGCCGCTGCCCAAGGGTTTGCCATCACGGCGTCGGACAAGCGTGATCCATGATTCAGAGGCACACCGTTTGCGACTTTTCCGTATGCCTCATTGCCAGGCTCAGAACCCCACGGATTTTGTCGTACTCCGTTCAGTCGCTGCGACAAGTCGTCCTGTGATGGAGAGTCCAGAAGCGGATTTTGTGCTTCCTCGCTGGGAACTTGCGGCACGCCCGGCGATTGGCTGTTCGATGCAGGGGTGTTGCCAAAGGAAGGCTTAGCGGCGAACATGTCTGCGCTGCCGTCATTTTTCGTCGCCGTCGTCACGTGCACCATATACTCAGGTGTCGCCTGTGGTGCGTTGATTGTTGTCGATGCGGGCGGATCGACACGTGGATCCTGGGCAGCGCCAGCGTATTCAGGTATCGGCGAACTCAACGCGTCATTTTGCACTGGAGGCTCTGTCGACACACACCCTGCTGCTGTTGGAGTTGGCAAAACTTGGTTCTGCTGTGTATTTTTATCGTCTTGCGAAGCGGGGGCTGTAGACGGCCCACCCGGCCACAATTGCGCAAGCTCACTAAGGAGATCATCAATCTCTCCTTTCGCGCCAAACGATTGTTGGCTCGACGAAATAATCGTCATAGTATGATACTCTCCCGACTGAAGGAGCGAGGCAAAGCCCCATTAGTAAAATGCGTTCACTGCAACTATATTTATACGAATCATTTGTGACCTTATCGTGACCTAACTCAGGTCAAATCATGAAAATGCATGATTTTAAGTCATTTTGAATTTGCGAACTTCGCTACTACAAAG
>CAZISK010000391.1:0-7476 GCA_964541355.1 uncultured Candidatus Obscuribacterales bacterium | reverse complement strand
GCCGAGGCGGCGCAGGCGCGCAACAGCGCCAACGCCAATCCCAAGGGAATCATTCTCGATCTGAGAGGCAACCATGGCGGCTACATGGATTTCGCCTACCAGTTCGTCTCCATCTTCCTCAAGGAAGGGAAGGTCGGTGAACACTGGATGCGGTCGGGACGTCTCATCTCGAAGACCAGCCTGGAGGTGCAGCCATTCGCTCCGACCTTCCTGCGACAGACTGCAGCCAACAAGCGGCTGGTGGCAACCTTGCAGCACGCACCGCTCGTGGTGCTGGTCGATGGCTCGACCATCTCGGCAGGTGAGATGGTGGCTAGCGCCCTCAAAGGCTCGAAGAGAGGTTATCTGGTTGGAACTACCACCTGGGGCAAGGGTGTTTCGTTCCACTACATCAACCTCAATTCAGGCGGACAGCTGCAAATCTGCACCGGCGTGTTCTTAGGACCGGACGGCTTCGACCACCGCGACCGCGGTGTCGCACCGCATCTGGTGGTAGAGCGCACACACGGAACAAGCGACAACCAGCTAACCGCCGGTCTCGAGGCGATTGCGATTGCCATCGCCAAGCCGACCGAATCTCCCACGGTCCTGGCTCGGTCGAGCGACCACCAGGTCTTGTTGGGACTGGGAATCGCCGCCGCCTTCGTAATCCTGACAGCGCTTGCGGTGGTCGTCCTCCATCGAGTCGCAAGCAAAAAGCGAAGACGATCTCGTTCTTTCGGCGGCAGCCACCTGGACCAGCAGTTCGCGCTGTGGGTCAAAGAGGTGCAGCCGGAGGATGATCCGCCGGTCGTGGAGCTGGTCCTCGCAGAGGGCGATGCGCAACAACCGGAAGTCGTGGTACACCAGGGAGAGCTCGGCACCGATCCCTTGACCCTGAGTCGTGATCACTTTATGGTCGACGCACCCTGCACAGGCTGCGACCACCGCTTCACCGCGGGGGAAAACGTCCTCGAGGTGATCACACTCACGACTACGTACCTGTACTGCCAGAAGTGCCGTCCCCTTCACGATGAGGAGGACAGCAACTGATGCCGAACCCAAAAGCGAAGTCTCGCAGTGGAGCGCCGCCGGATGATAGGCGCTCCAAAGACGAGAGGTAAAAAACCAGCTTGGATGCTGGTTTTTTATCATTTCGCAACTCTATTACTGCATATACTAGATCTGGAGCAACAGGTCAATCGGAAGATGCCAGCGGGAACGCCTGAACGCAGGGGTTTCCGCTGTTTGTCTCTCATCTCTCATTTTACTTTATTGATGCATATAGTTTCTGACATCAATTTCGCATTTTGGGCTACTATTACGTGCACTACACCAGGTCGATGAAATTCAACCCATGAAGCGCGTTCTTGTCGACATGTCAACTACTCTCTTACATCAAGGACATATTCGTCTCCTTGAGAAGGCAAAGGCATTTGGCTATGTGATTGTCGCCCTGACCACCGACGATGAAGTGCTGAAGCACAAAGGTTACTGTCCCGAACTCAAGTATGAGGAACGCAAGGAGATACTCTCGGCGCTCAAGTTTGTCGATGAAGTAGTGCCTTCTCCCTGGATTGTCGACGAGCAATTTGCCAGATTTTACGATGTTGACTGTTTGATTCATGCTGGTCCCAACGCCAATAAGGTGGAACAGGTCATCTCCTTCGACCGGACCGATGGAATCTCTACCTCTGACTTGAGGGACAGAGCGATCTATGCAATCATCCAGAAGCGTAATTCAGAACGACCAATGTTGACGCCAGGTCCTGGCAATCTGCATCCGGAATGTCTGCTTGATTTGCAGCCTTTTTTCTCGCGCGACGATCGGTATGAGAAATTGGAGGCTATCGTGCTGGAAAGAGTGACGAAGCTCACCGGCAAAGACAGTGTTACAACCTTGCAGGGTTCTGCAACCACCGCTATCGAAGTAGCCACATCCAGCTTCCTGTCTGGAAACGTGGTCGTAATAACGTCCGGTTTCTATAGCCAACGCATGTTTGACATGCTGCAAAAAAAAAGGGACTGTCTTAGATTAGACAGTCTCAGCGCAGTCACATATGAAGACGCGCTCAAAAACAGGGTTCCAAACAAAGCTGATTGGATAGTTTCTGCCTACACAGAAACTGCCGATGCATTTCTTGTCGACCTTCCCTGTATAGCACAGTTGGCCGAGCAACTTGGTGCAAAACTCATGCTCGATGCGACCGGTTCGATCAATCTCGAGCAAAATCACGAGGTAGCGGACGTATTGATGTTTAGCTCGTGCAAGGGCCTTGGAGGTCTAGCCGGCGCCGGCTTCATTGCATACGATCGAGCAATGCTAGACCGTCTCGATGACCGCCCCAAAGAGTTCATTCTCGACCTCATGACATACATCGAAAGGAGGACAACTCCTCCTGTCCATGCGATTTCTTCGCTATACGCTTTGTCGCAAAATTTCCAAAGACTCGGCGAGCGGGTGCGACTAAGCAAGCAGTGTTTTATCGATCGCTTCATGGATCGTCTCATTCACCGCAAAGAGAACCAACCTGCATTGTGCACCATGATTAGTGGCAGCTTGGTGCTACCCGAATCTGTAGTTGCTTACCATCCCCGAAACAAGACCGGCGAGACTCAGGTGGTCTGCCATCTGTTCGACCAGTTTCCATCAAGAACCGAGATTGGAGAACTATACGAGTCGTTTCGACTTCTCTAACAGTTATCGTCCGTTGTGTTTGAATTCATCTGCTCTACCGGCTTTTTTTTGAAATCGTTCCAAGAGCTTTTCAACGTGAGCCATACAACTGCCGCGAAGCCGAGGATAATTTGGAGAAAGTAGACGCCGGAATTGGCGTCGAAATATGCGTGTGCAGGACTCTGCCCACATATAGAAAGGATGAGCAAAACGATTGCAACGGTGGTCAACTTTCTGTTCATACAGAGTTCGAGCGGCTAGCTATGTAGCGTACGTTCCCTTTGTCACCAGGTGAATAAACCTGTTAAGGCATTAATTGTTTCATCCGATCGTTCTGGTTCCAAGGCGGGCGATACATGTGTCGCCCCTAGAGTGATTGCATGTCGATTGCTAAAAGAGTGTTGACGGCAATCAAATCAAGGTTTCGCGCATAATTCAAGGATGTATGTGGCCCCTATTTTGGCAGACTCCTGCCAATTTGCTACTAGCCGGTTTCTTAGTTCTGGAATGCGCTTCTGAAACTCTTGTTTGTGTTTGATCAGATCTTCGCATGTCTTTATCGTCTCATTTAATTGTTTGGGAGAAAGGCGGACGCCCAGCCTGTCTCTGTACGTCTGCTCCACTGGTTCGATGTCAATTTTTTGCCAATCAGGGTTGTCGATGCGAACGGGGGTATCGATAAACAAAGTGGGGCGTTCAGTTCCGAGCGAGTATTCAAAGGCGATGCTAGAGTGATCCGTAATCAATATGTCGGTCTGCCACAGGCAATCCAAGCTGGAAATGTTTTCCATGAATTTTATGTTCTTTGTCTTAGCGACACTTCTAGTAAGCGCTGTCAATTTCGTTGGATTTCGCTTGAAAGATTCTGGGTGCGGTTTGATCCATACAGTGTAGTCCGAGCCTACAAATGAGTCGATCAAACCCTCAATGCATGTCTCCATAATGGAAGATGCACCCCATGTCGGCGCGATCAGACAAGTCTTTTTCGGTGTGCCACTAGTGAAGGTATTGCTTTTGAAATTCGAAAAACCTCTGTAGATATGCTCAAGAAGTGGATAGCCGCATTCGATCAAGTGCTTGCGTTTTAGACCGTATACTTCTTCCGTCTTCCTGATCTCATCAATTTGATACTTCGCCACACAGAGCAAACTGTCATAATGATCAAAGGCACCAAGATTGTAAATTTTATGGGTGCTCGATATGGCATGGAATATGTAAACATGAGTCACCGGGTCTGGTGCTCGCTTGATTGATCCCCTATTTAAATCAGGAGCGGTCATCACGATTACTTTTGAGTCCAAACGTGCCAGTGCGGTGGGCAGCAAGTATTTGATATAATACGGCTTCACGCGTTGGTGAGACGATTGAAAAATCGGATCGTGCCTATGAGAGCTGATATAGCAAATCTCGATATCGGGGCTGGCGGCGAGAATCTCATCGATGAATGCTTCGTAGTAGCGATAATAGATATCTCTCTCGGAGTAAAAGACCAGTCTCCTCAGTCTCCTATTCTCAGGCCTGAAGAGACGATCCAGTTCCACAAACTCGAGCCCGATCTCGTTTAGTTGATCTACTATCTTGACCACGGATTCCGAATTCCCATTGTAGCCTTCAATGCGGACCTTTTTTACTCGTAGTTAGTTTTAGGCGGATCTATGACGTCACCGTCCTGAATCTCATCTGCAATATCCTGGCAGGTCAATTGAGAGCCCACATTGCTATGGTAGTGCTTATTCGGGAGCTGTGCATAGTCTAGCCCGAAGTAGTGGTTAAGAATCAACCTGAACGAATTGACCGGACTAATACTCTGGTAGAGAAGCTTGTCGCCGCTGTCCGGCAAATAGTATGCGTTAAAAATCGGCATACAAAAAACATGCTCATTTCTGCTATGTCCAGAACCCGTAAAATGGGGACCGTGATCCCCTTCAACAACTACTATCTTGTCTGCATTGTCACTCAAGATCCTACCTAGCAATACCAACATGTGTTTTTGGGCATACTGTGCTTGATTAGAGTATTCAGAGGGGCTCATTCCCATGAGGTCCTCTTTACAGCACGGAGAGCCGTCGTTGTTGAACAGATAAGGGGCATGAGGAAGATCGATATGGATGAAAACAAACTTGGGATCAGGACACTGAAGTACCCGATCGATCTCTTTGATGATCGCAGTTCTCTTAGTCCTGGCAAGTGCATTAGCGAGATTGATCTCGGGCGGCAGGATTGATAGTGCGCTTGAGTCGATGAGTCTGACCAGAAACTGATCTCCGATTCCAGAGGGTATATTAACAGATACCTCGGGATTCCAGTCTGTCACGCCAGATCCTGAGCAATAGTTGAAGGTACGATATCCAGCTTTACTCAAGATTCTTGCTACTCGGTTGTTGCGAATCATGCTGCCTAACACTTTGGTTTGCTGCTCATTAGATACCGGTTCGGGACACAGAGACCAGAGATAGTCCATGTTTAACGTCGCAGCAAGAGATGCGAATGTCCACTCGTAGTTGGCGATGCTTTTCGAGCAAACATTCATGCCTAGCTTTTCTAGCTCGTGCAAAAATTTTCTGTCCTCATAGGTTATCGCCTTTCGCAAACCGTCCCCTCTGCCCAGAGCGTCATAGACAATGAAGTATATGTCTGGGCGTTTTACTTGGATGTTCGGGATGTATCTGTCGCGCTTGCCCTCGCGTTCTGCGATGCGCATTCGCTCAGGAAAAGTTTGCAAATCAGATATCCAGTAGACGGCACAGTTGAAAAAGACAAGCGCGACGGACACAAGATTCAGAGCCTTGCTTGTTGCCGGACTCAATCCTTGAGCGTTAATGGCAATGAACAATATCATTGGCAGCAGTCCGAGAAAACTGATGATGACAAATGGATCCGGCCAGCAATCGACACTTAAAGTAGTGGACATAAACCTGACGGCAGAACGAAAGTCACTGTAAGAAAAGAGCCAGATGATTGAAATTGAAGAAAGTAAAGCAGCTTTAGCTTGATCGCCAACAGTGGCTTTAAAGCAGCAAAAAAGAAGCCCTGCGAAAACGAGTAATACCAGAACAGGTACCACAATTTCTTCTGAAAAGGTCCAACCCCTGTCTAAGTTGGCGTGCAACGCAATTGGCCAGAGTGCAAAGAAAAATGGATGCAATTCTAGGCGATCGATCCTAATGCGATGCAGTTTGAAGCCTTGTGTCAACACGTCATGGACCAATAAAGTCGGGATGACCAGACTTCTATTCTATATTGTTCACTCTCCTCCAGGCAAAATCAAATTCTTTGTCAGCATCAGAAGCTCTGTTTTGCTTTCGGATAGCTGGCCTTTCTGGAACATTGTGTGTCCTCGATGAAGCATTGAAAACACTTTTGGGAGAGCTGTTTCTGGAATTTAGGTTTCAAACAATTTGCTATTCGAGCCAGCGTTGGCTGCCATTATTCCGGCAGTATTCGCGGCAGGACTCCCTACGCAAATCGTACCCAGTCGGTCCAAGTGCTGTCCGTACTTTGCAAACCATCGACTAGGATCACGCGTGCGGATCTCTAAATTGTATTCCAGCAAGAAGTCGCTAACGAGCTTTTCTAGCCGCTCTCTCGGGAGTTCATCGGAAGGAATGGATGTTCGCGCGGTATCGATTGTTCGGGCTGATTCCTTCGAGATTTTTCCGCTGGCAAGCGCAATTTCAAACAACTCGGATCCTGGTAATGCTTGAGCGATGTAGATTCCAATACTATCGAACGGCAATGCTCTCACATACTCAAGGCCTTGTTGGATGTCTTCTACAGTTTCACCGGGTGTTCCAACGTTCCAACTACCAGAGTTCCGTGAACCAATACTTCACGCTTGTGAATGTATTCGATTAGTTGTTCTATCCGCCCGAGATCCACGGGTTTCCTATGCAATTCAAGTGCTTTTTCAGTGGCGCCGTCCAATGAGAGGGTAATTTGATACATTCCTGAATCGATCATGGCGTCAAGCAATTCCAGCGTCAGCGTATTGACCATGATTCCGTTAGGTGTACACCATGAAATTTCAACGGATTTTAGTTGCTGAAACAACTCAAGAGCACGCACCCTATCTAGTGTTAGGTTGTCATATCAACCTGTAGACTAACAGACATAACCACCAAGAAAATCGAACAGCTTATTTGAGAACTGCTGTTGAAATACGTTTGACAATAAACGATCGGCAAAATCTTCTTCTTGTGAATTAGCGCTGGAGACGAGATCGGCAAATCTGTTCATCAAGAACTGAGCCTGTTGCGCCTCGCTACCGGTCGACGGCGAAATTGAGCCTTGTTCGATGGCCTCGCGCTCGCCAATTATCTCCAGATCCGGTAAAAATGAATCCTTCATCGTGGATACTCGCTCTAGGAACAGCCCAGCTACGGCTTTGCAACATCCTAGGCAACTTACCTGTCCGATTCCTGACGCAAACCTGACCGAAATCTGACCGGCTGTTCGAACAATCGTCAGGTTTCGGTCAGGTGGTACAGGTACGATTGCACAGCTGTGGGGAACGATATTCAAGTACTAACTACGCTGGACAAAGGGCAGATCATATTCATCTGTTCCTTCAATACAATCAAAGACGCGGTGCATTGCTTTCATGGGTGACAATCGGGATCCTCATTTTGACGGTACTGGTTCTGCCGGATCAGACGTAGTCCGTCGGCCAACGGATTCAACCGGCCAGATCAGTCGATTTCTACAAGAGTATTTGGAGACTAGATCGGGCAACGACAGACCTTCAGCGCTCCAGTCTGGTGACGGTGAAGCCGACGGACTCTACGATGCCGACGCAAATCCAATCGAGCCTGACTCTGCAG
>CAZISK010000390.1:0-7480 GCA_964541355.1 uncultured Candidatus Obscuribacterales bacterium | reverse complement strand
GATCGACATCGGCGGAAAAGGAGGAGCGGGCGGCAATATCTTCCATTTCGTCCGTATCAAGGATGCCAGCCTTCCGGATTTCGCAGATCAATGGCCGGGAGCCGATATTGACGCCGTTGGCGCGATCAACTCTGCTCCGCAAATCGTAGTTCCTTCGAAGACATTGTGGAACACGAACGACCAATCGGCATCTTCGAAAACGACCGTCATCCAGAGTCAAGAGCTGAAGCCGATTTTCGATCGCTTCGCATCGCTTTTACCGCGCTCTGTGCAGATAGATATGTTTCAATCCTCCGATGATTCCTTTGCGGATGGGCGTCTCGAGCAGATTCGCACTTGCCTGTCCACGGACAAGAAGATCCTGCCGGAAAAGCTAACCACCAAATCGTTCGCGGGCACAATGTCAATCGCCAGGCGCCAGGTCGAGAAAGAGCTCGAGCGTGACGGCCGCGTTGAATTCGTTTTTATCCCATATGATCGTGATACCGTTAGTAGTGGCTCCCAGGAATTGAAAAACGAGCAGGGCTGGGTGCTCATGGATGGCAAATGGAAATCTGAGATGGGCGACGTGATTTTGATGGCTCGTCCGAGCCATTCCAACCAAGTAGAGGTGTCCGGCGAGTGGCTGGAATCGCCTGGTAGAAAAAATGTGATTCAAAGTGGTGTTTTCGACACCACCAGTGGAATGCTCAATTTCACATGGTATCGCTCGTGGAACAACGTGCACGGAAAGTCGCAGTTTCAGCTCAGCATCGACTCCAACAAGCTTCGCGGAAGATGGAAGGGTGAAACCGGTCAGGCTGATACCGAGGAAGCTGGCGAGTGGGTGCTGGTTCGCTAAAATCCGCAAAACAAAAAAGATTGTTGGATTTACCACGTTTCAGCTTTGCAAGAGAGAAAATGGTCGATTGTCATCGCGTCCATATCGTGCACCCGTTGACATTATGCCGGGAAATCGCTGCATGAGCGGACCGGTTCGTCGCCTCAATAGTTAAGGTGGATACCATGAGCACATTAGCTGGAAAAACACTTGTCATCACAGGAGCGTCTCGCGGCATTGGTCTCGCCATTGCATTGCGAGCCGCGGAAGACGGAGCCAACATCGCAATTTTGGCGAAAACTGTTGAGGAAAATCCGAAGCTGCCTGGTACAATCCACACGGCCGCGAAGGAGATCGAGGAGCGCGGAGGCAAAGCGCTTGCAGTCAGATGTGACGTGAGACAGGAGGAAGAAGTATCGGCCGCCATGAAGGCAGCAGCTGAGCGCTTTGGTGGAATCGATGTCCTCGTTAACAACGCAAGCGCCATCAACCTGAGTCCAACTCTGGACATCGATATGAAGCGCTACGATCTAATGAGTCAGGTGAATGGGCGCGCCACTTTTATGTGCTCGAAGTATGCGGTTCCCTACCTCAAAGGCGCAGCCAATCCGCACATTCTTAATCTCTCTCCGCCGCTCAATCTCAATCCACGCTGGTTCGCCAACAATCTGGCATACACCATGGCGAAGTACGGAATGAGCATGTGCACGCTTGGCATGGCTGCGGAATTCAAGAAGGACGGCATCGCTGTCAATTCACTGTGGCCCGAGACCGGTATAGCTACGGCGGCGGTGATGAATTTGCTGGGTGGAGAGACGGCCATTCAAAAATGTCGGAAACCTGAGATCGTCGCTGATGCAGCGCACTGGATCCTGACGCAGAAGTCAACCGAAGTGACCGGCAAATTCTTTATCGACAATGAAGTATTGAACAATGCCGGAGTGCAGGATCTATTGCACTATTCATGTCAGCCGGGAAGCGATTTGATGCGCGATTTCTTTCTTGATCCTGTGAAACAGGAAGCTTTGAAGTAGCTGATCCGAGAGTTCTCGTTGTTCGCTAAACGGCGACGACGTCGAGGAATTCGGAAACTTCAGCTGAGAATGAATGAGTCGTTTTGATCTGATTGAAGACAGGTTGCCGGCATCATGATCAGAAACAGGTAATTCGCGATCGGCGGAACGACGGTGAACCAGGAGAATACGGAAGTTTGAGGATTGAGAAATGACAAGTTGTTTTGATTTGACGGTAGAAGAAAAGGTCGCCCGCATCACGTTCAATCGCGCAGATAAGCGCAACTCGATGCTCCCTGCGTTCTGGTCGGATTTTCCTAAGACGATCAAAGAGCTCTCCGATCGCGGAGAAGTTCGATGCATCCTGATTGATGCTCAGGGCACGCACTTCTCGGCGGGTATGGACCTGTCGGTCTTTGCCGCTGCGGATAAATTCCTCACTAACTCTTCGACGAATCGCGAACATCTGCGCAACCTGATACTATCGCTCCAGGACGCTCTGTCGATCCTGGAAAAATCGAGAATTCCCGTGATTGCGGCTGTTCAGGGCGGTTGCCTGGGAGCCGGTCTTGATCTGGTCAGCGCTTGCGACATTAGATTCGCTACCGAGGATGCCTATTTTTGTATTCAGGAGATCAACATTGGTATCATGGCCGATCTGGGTACGCTGCAACGCCTGCCGCGTAAACTGCCGGATGGCATAGTAAGAGAACTGGCTTTCACCGGGTGCAAACTTTCATCCGCGCGCGCACGCGAAGTCGGCTTCGTCAATGAAGTCTTCCCGACCGTCGAGAAAATGAACGAGGAGGCACTCAAGGTCGCACGCACAATTGCCGGTAAGCCACCGCTGGTAGTATCTGCTTCGAAAGAGTGCATCAACTACGCACTGGACAATCGCGTAGCGGATAGTCTGATGTACGCCGCGAATGTACAGTCGTTCATCTTCGACGCCGAAGAGGTGGCAGCCCAGATCAGAAAAAATGGTAATCCCGAGCATCGCAGTCTCAAGCCGGTATCGTTGACTCTCTAAAGGTTGACGGTCGTTGCGTTTTGTCCATGGTCGCCGATGCGGTCCTTGCCGTTTATTGCTTACCGAGTTTCGAGCACATAGCCGCGGCCGTGAACATTTTTGATGAGCGAGTTCTGCTCTCCCTCGGAGCTATCAATCTTTTTTCGAAGCTTGTTGATGGCAATTCTAATCGTATCTGGTGAGCGGTGAGAATCAGCCGGCCAGACATGCTCCAACAACATTTTATTGGTATAAACTTTATTGGGGTTGACCATGAAAAATTCCAACAAAGCGAACTCCATCTCCGTTAAATAGAGCTCGGCGTCGCTTCTGAAGACCTTCTTTGTGTGACGGTCGAGTTTTAGATCGCCCAGGGCTACGAGATCAGGTTTGATCGGCTCTGGGCGACGAAGCAGAGCCTCGACTCGAAGCGCCAGCTCTTTCAAGTCGAATGGCTTCGTGAGATAGTCGTCGGCGCCGGCGCCGAACCCCTTCTCTTTCTCATCGATGTGGTCTTTGCCCGTAAGGAATAAAATCTTCGCGGTGCCACCACTCGCGCGAAACCACTGGCTGACTTCGATGCCCGACCGGGGATTGCCTACTCAGTCGACAATGATTAAGTCGGTGGATGGTGGTGGTGGTGCACTAATGTCGCTCATCTAAGCCTCCTTAGTAAATCTTGGATGGTGCAAGGTCGTCGGCAATGTTGGTATGTTAGCGATCCCGGATTGACAGAGTGTTCCTCGAGTGTAATTAGGTTGTAACCGTGCCCTGGATGCAAAGCTAAAATCGTCGCCGGGTCGTTAATTGCGGGCACGAAAAGGTTTAATCTTGGGTAGATTCAAAGCATGGTGATGCTAACGGTCCTGAACTTTGCGACTCTCTTCCAAAATCTTGCTCCTTATCTCTATGCCGCTTGCGTTTCAGGTTGGCATGTCCTTGTTTCTGTTTGAGCAGATCAAAGCCACTGAATCGAAGATAGAGCACGAGCTGGCGAGGAAGCGGATTGTAGCGAGTCTCGATGAAATACAACACCATCATGTTCGTTGCATCGCGGCGGCAGCTTTTTTCAGCGTAAGCAAAGATCCTGCTGTTAGCGAAAAGCACCTCACTGAATTGAAGCAGCTGGCAGGTGAGCTCAAGCGACTTCGTGAGCTTACAGAATCTGATCCAGCGCTTCTTCAAAGCACCATAGAGTTGCAGAAATCAATCATGTCTGTTGTTCCATATGAAATGATGATGCGCAGACTTTCATTAATGGAGGCTGCGCCGCGAGTTGACGAATCTCGGAAAGCACGACTGTTGATAAAGGAATCGATGCAACTGCTGGAGGCTTATCAGACAAAGCTTTTGCCGCCCGTCAACGATATCAACTCTTTCAAGCGATCGGCATGGCACCTTCAATTGGAACTTGGTCTGGCTCTGATTGTGTTAGTCGGTCTCACCATAGTATTTCTATATGGATCGCAGGCTTATGTTCTATCTGCATTAGACGTTTTGTTCAAGCAGATTGGACGATTCAAAACCGGAGAATCTGTAGTTCCAATTATCGAAACAGGCGACGAAATCGCTGAGCTTGAAAAGGTTGTATGTGAATCGGCAAATCGAATTGTCGCTCTGGAACGGCTCAGGCGAGAGCTATGCTCGATCGTGTCGCACGACATTCGGACCCCGATGACTTCTGTCGGCGGATTGATCACATTGCTGGAAGCCGGAGCGCTTGGCCAGTTAACACCGGAGCAGGAGGAGTTGAACGCCCGGCTCAAGCTTATATGCACTAAGCTGTCCGGTGTTCTAAATGACATTCTCGATCTCGATAAGCTTCGTTCGCTTCGATGGAGATTCTCTGACGGTATGCATGCCGGCAGCGATCTCAGGGAGGTTGTGCAGGCACAGCTAGAGAGCGCAGGAGTGGCGACCGAGCGAATTGAGTACACGGTCAATCCAGATTTGATCCGCTGCGATCCGGAAGCCGTGGCTAGATCGGTAGTATCGCTCGTGCAAGCATTCGCAGACGAACAAGCTGCAGTAACGATTTCCTGTGGCGGAGACAGCATCTGCGAAGTGGCGGTCGACAATCGCGACCCGGCGGTTGGAGCCGAGGAGCATAAACAGAAAACAGCGCTTGCCTTAGTGCGGTTGTTTTGCGAACAGCAAAATCAGACTTTGATGGTTGATACCGAGTCTGGTGGCGCTCGCTTTTGTATTCAGGACGCGGTGTCCAGCCCGCCGGAGGCAACAGGGATAACTACTAGTAGTGATGGTAGGAGTAAAAGATCGTTTGCGTTTTCACAGATTGGATTGACATTGCTTATGCTCATTAGCAGACCCATGGCTGTTTCTGCTATTGCGATAATCGTGCTCGGAGTAGTTCTCAATCAGGTCGGCTCCGAGATCGCCCGCGAGTTCGTGTCGCGCGAAATTGTGCACAGTACCACCAGGCTATCCTCTGACATGACGCATCTTATGCTCGTTTCGATCAGGCGTATGCCTGAGGAAGATCGCGAATCGCAAGCTGTCCGCGAGAAGATTAAAGCAAAAATAGATTCCGATGTGGATTCGCTGAAGAGGCTGGAATCGAAAGCCAAGGTGAAGCGGTCAAATGAACTTGCCCTTGTCGAGAACAAAGTCGACAAAATCAAAAAGGTCTCAGATGAAATGACTCAACAGCCGCTCGCGAATTTGGGCGCCACCATGAAGAAGCTGCTCAAGGACGGCGGGCTGACGTCGGTTGTGTTCAACAAGGCCGGGAGTTTGATTGCCGATCGTGAGGAGTTGGAATCGCTCCATGCTCAAGCGATGGTGAAATTGAGAAACGATGGGTTAATCGTGCTGATAGGCGGTTCGATCATCACGGCTCTTTTGACTATTCTTGGCGGCATTCAGATTTCGAGAGGATTTATCGTGCGCTTCGAGAGTGTTGCGGATAACGCCCGCAGACTGGCACGAAATGAGACGCTGCGCGCTCCCAAGTCCGGTGATGATGAGATTGCGGAGCTGGACAGATTCTTCTTCGACGTGGCACGTAGCATCGAGCAGCTCGAGAAAGAGCGAAAAGAGCTGTCGGGTCTTTTACGGGAGCAGCTGAAGATGCCGTTGGTGGTGCTGCGCGAGGGATTCACCCGGTTGTTCAACAATGCCGATGATCTGTCCTCGAAGAGCAAACAACTGATTCAAAGAACGCTAGCCGAGATACAACGCTTGAACGATTTGTCCGACGATCTTCTTATACTGGATTCGATCGAGCAAGATGGAACTATCAGTCTCGCAGTGTCCGTTGTTGACACAGGCACTGCACATATCGTAGACCGCTCGATTGATGCGATATCACCGATGGCGGCGGTCAAAAAAGTAGAAATCCAGCAAATCGGAGAACCAAACATTACTATCAATGCTGACCCCGCGCGTTCTATTCAGATCCTGGTTAACCTTTTATCGAATGCAGTAAAGTTTTCACCAGAAGGAGGCACCGTAAGAGTATCTGTGGAAGAGGATCACGGGATGGCTCGCATCGCCGTGATCGATGAGGGTAGAGGTATTCCGCGGTCCGAGTTCGGCCGCATATTTGTTCGATTCGATCAGGTCCAGGAAGTTGATCGAGCCAGAGGAAGTGGGCTTGGCCTATTCATAAGTAAGAAGCTCGCGGATGCGCAGGGCGGCTCCATCGACTTTGAGTCGAAAGAGGGCGCGGGGAGTACGTTCTGGCTCAATGTGCCGGTATCGCAACGAGGCGCTTCGGCGGTCGAGACAGGCTGAGCGCTAGTTAGCGGAAGGGGACTTGATTACGTTTTTGTCGAGCACGAAGGTGACCGACTTTGTCTTGGTATCATATGCGATGGCCCTCGCAATTGGTACGACGGTTGAAACGCGGCGCGAAAAAGTTGAAGTCTTTTATCCGCCGAAACGTAACTGGACAGCCCAATTAACCAGAAGGTTCCTGAATCAAGAACTTTCATTCTGCAGTACCATCGTTCGGACATACCGATGCGCGTGATATCCAGCGGAAAAACGATCTCCTGGAAAATTGAAGGACCGCTGCCGGGAGTGTCAAATCCTGGGTGGATTGTTCCTTCTAGTGTCGATTCGAAGAATTGCTTTAGAGCTAAAGCCGGTTCGGCGAGTCTCTTGATAGTATCTTGTATTGGTCCAAACATGTTAATCTCCAGTATAGAAAAGAACGCGCATATCACTACTGATAGTTGAGGTCAAAACGAAATTTACTTGACGCGGTGACGTGGATTGAAGGCGACGACGTTCTCATCAAATTCAAACGTCGTGAATTCGTAGGTATTGGTATGAGGCTCTATGGTGTGTAAGACTTGCAGATTTGAGCCAGGCGCAAACGCATATTCCAGTTTTGTTCTAGACCGATGCCTAATGCTTCCGCGCAGATTCCTTTTGAAGCTTCATCCATTTGGTATGGGATTTGCGGACCGAAGAGTGTGACAGCTACTTCGCAATGTGTTCGGTCAAGCGTGTGCTTGTTAGCAGGATGTGTTGTGTCGGCGGTGTCCGTTAATCTTCGTTGGTTGAGAATGAACCACAATATTGCCAAAATAAAGATCGTCGTCATTTCCGTTTCCTTCAGTTGCAGAAACATAAACGGCCCTTTCATAAAGGTGACGAAAGTCACGGAAA
>CAZISK010000389.1:0-7487 GCA_964541355.1 uncultured Candidatus Obscuribacterales bacterium | reverse complement strand
GTCCTGCTGTAATAGCACCAGATATGCTAAGTCGGGGTTTCAATCACAGTTTCAAAACTGCAAACGAAACCTCTGCTGATTCGAGCATTGGAAACACAGGTGTCGAGAAGATGCTTGTTGGCTTTGGCATAATGAATGATGAGTCTAATGAAAGTCCGGATGGAAAGCCAAAATCTCCAGAAGCTCTGCGACAACAGCTCCTCGGCGCAAAAACACCTGCTGAGACAAAGTCATTTGAAACCGACATGGTTTCGGCTTTGCGACACGCGCATTCAGTGGGGGGAACAGATGCTGCGGAGCGTTTTATGCAACACTTTCGCACGAACGATCCCTTCCTTCTCAGGGGTACCGGCGCTAGCCTTGATCAGTTCGGCGGCGATATTCGCACATTCTCCCCTCAAGGAAAACCGCAGTCAGCACGATTTTTCTACAACCCTGAACATGAGCAAACAGCCGATCGCGCCGCGCATATTATTGAATCAGTGCTGAAAAACAACGCCGATCCTAGCACCGCCAGCGGAGAATTGCGGAAGATGTTTCAAAACAGTGTCGACAAACTCTCGCATCAAGGAGAGCGAGTGGATCTCTATGACGCTCTAATGAAAGGCGTGAGCTCAAAACTGCAACTTGACGCGAGCCGCGGATCAGGTGAAGGCGATTATCTTTGCGTTAACGGAAAGAACGGAGAGCGACTGCTCCGTTTGCCGATGCGATTGGATTTCGAGAAGTTTCCTTTGTCCGGAAAAGACCTTGAGACAGCGCAGAAAACGGCTGACCACATCGCAGAGACCGGGCGGATTGACGAAGCAGCGTTCAACTTGGTTGCAGGTCGTATGAAGGAGGGCTACAGCGCCGATCGATTTATCAGCGGGGTCAATTCCGAACTCGCACGTAAAGGTACTCTGTACAACCTCGAGCTCCACAACCATGACTATGCATTGAGCGAAGACGATCCCGGCTACAATCGGAATGAGCGAACGACAGTGCACGATACCAAGCTTGTTCTGCGTGATGATGCTCGACCGGGGCAAGAGAAAGCTTGGCCAGTGAAAAGAGAGAAAACAATAACGGCGGCACCCCGATACGAGAAGACAATGTTCACGTTCGGCGTTAATGAGGAAAGAGAATAAATCGGTGCATAGTAATAAGAAGCGGTGCGATAAACGAAGTACACCGCAGTCGCACCGTACATCCCCGACTTGAAGAACGAGGATTTACGGTGCATCTGGTAATGGCGGAGGCAATTTTGCTTCAAGCTGCTTATCAAAGGGCTGTAGTCGCGATGTTGCTGAAACAATCGTTTTGTTAGTTCGTGCTGTTGATTATGCAGTTTTTGATCAGCGTAAACCCGCTTATACTGCTGTTCCTCGCATTTGCGATTGCGTTCGTACGCATGAAATTTGCGCTAAAGAATATTGAAGGATCTAGTGCCAAGAAGCACAATTCAACCAGGGAGCAGCTACGGTGGAAACATTGATGATGTCTGAATGCGGCAGAGAATTTCAAGAAGTCTGCGAGGACTACATGAGGACAATCAAATGAGTACAGGGTTTTGGACGTCTAGTCATAACGATTCCGCTCAAGCGGGTCGGGATCAAACGCCGCTTTTTTCTGGTCACGAACATTCGAGTTCGTCTCCATTCGCGAGCATGGATTGGCACGAGCTCGGCACCGTATTGAAAAATGTAAGTGGAGGAGGCAATACTACAGATGGTGCCATCGTGGCGGACAGCACCTCGGTATCGTTGCGGTCGTCGCCGGAGTTGCAAATAGCTGATAGTGGCTCGCGATTTGACGTCGCACAAGGCGGCGATGGAGCCCCGAGGGTTTATACGATTGGGCCGACTCAACTGATGCCGAATGAAATTTACGATCTGCAGGCGAGCTTCGATGCCCAAGGTCGAATTGGCCGTTCGCTGAGATGGTTGCGCGAGAATGCTCCGGAAGACGCGAGAGGCATTCGCTCCGATATTATCGACGCTGAAACCATCCGAGGAATCGCGCAGGGGATTCATGGTGCAAGAGATCTCCTGGTAGCAAACCTGCCTCCCGGTCGTAATCCTCCATTGCTTGAAATGGGGCTGGGCCAGTCGATTTTCGAGCATGCCCAACGGATGTTTCCGAATGATCCGCAGCGCCAGAGGACTGAGATTGGAGTTCAGCTAGCTCTTTTGGGTCGGTCGTTTAATCAGGAACTAGAACGGCTCGGATCGCCAGTGAGCCTCGGTCCGCTTCAGGTCGGCGTGGATGAAGCAGGACATACATTCTTCGGACTTCCGGTGCGGCACAATGGCGTGCAAACCAACATCCTCAGATTCCCTCCCTTACCCAGCCCACAGGAGATGCAGCGGCGACGCGAAAACCTTCCGCGAAATGCCTGACAAGGGCTACGAGCAATGAATGAAAGTTGAGCTAAGCGGCTCGGCTAATCATCATGATTGGCGAGCAGACTATAACCCTAGCAGGGACTGCGTTGGAACGAGATTGATTAAACACGTCGAGGAAGTGCTTTTTCCAAATGCTGCCAATCTCTATTTGTTCGTATCAGACATCAATCCAAAAGCAATTGATTTGTATGTTCGACTTGGCTATTCGCAAGTCGGTGCCTTGCCGAATTTCAATCTTGTCGGACAAACAGAATTCTTGCACCGGAAATCCAGGAGACCCAAACAACAAAGAGACTCTGAGCTGTGAACATGTCGAGGTTCTACATATTTCCTTTGCCGCTCAGTTGTAAAACCGCCGGAGTCACCACCGGTACAGTCGGTACCGCCGGCGCCACCAGTTACCAGGACGGTGCTTCCGACAGTAGTATCGACTTTGAACTGGACGGCTGCGAATCCACCGCCATCGCCGCCCAGGCCTCCGACAGTACTGGCTCCGCCTGGGCCGCCTTGATTAAATTGAGAACTGTGGTTTCGAAACAACCAGCCAAGGGGCACTTGGAGATGGAGAGACCGCTAGTTTCGACAGACGTGTCCCTAAATTGCTGTTGTATCGAAGGATTCCGATGTCGATCCGCGCCCCGAACACGGGCAGTTGACGCCCGGTCCTAACTCAAGTTGAACGCCTTTGCCAAGACGGCAATAAGCGGCTACCGATAAGGCTGCGCTCATTCCTTGACCAGACGGTATCCACGACCATGAACCGATTGAATTATAGAGGCGCGACCGGGAATATCTATCTTCTTGCGAATACGGGCGATGCAACTTCGCAAAGCCACTTCTGTAGCCTCTGCATCAGCCTCCCATAACCGTTCTATGAGAGTCGATGGAGCGAAAAGTTCATTGGGGTGTTTCATGAAAAACTCCAGCAATGCAAACTCGCGCGGTGCAAGAGTGATGCTCTCTCCTGCTTGAGTGACGATTCCTGCGCGAGGATTCATCTTGAGCTCTCCGACTTGCAATACTGTTTCATCCAATTGTTGATTGGTTCTTTTCAGGAGCGCGTTGACTCTCATCAATAGTTCTCGGACGTCGAATGGTTTCGTAAGATAGTCGTCCGCACCAGCGGAAAAACCCTTGAATTTGTCCTCGATTGAAGCCCTGGCAGTCAGAAACAAAACAGGAGCCTGTCCCTGACGCTGCCGATACTGATCGCAGAGCACCACCCCACTCACTTCAGGCAATCCCCAGTCTAGAATCAAAAGATCGAAACTAGATTCCTCGATAAAATTAAGTCCGGTCGTTCCATCGGTGGCCAGCTCCACGACGTGCATCTGACTCTCCAGCATCTTCTTAATTATCTTGGCCAGTACTTTGTCGTCTTCGACAATTAGAATTTTCGCCATTTTGTCACATCTCCCTCAGAAGCCTGAACCAAAACGTCGCTCCTTCACCCAGACTGCTTTCAACTCCAATGTTGCCACCATGTTGATCGATAATCGCCTTGCAGATGCTCAATCCAAGACCTGTACCTGATTGGGATTTGGCTCTATCTTCCACGCGGATGAACTTGTCGAAGATTCGCTCTGTGTCCTCAGCGGACAGACCGCAGCCATGGTCCTTGATTCTTACTTCGACGTGAGCACCTAAGTCGATGCACTCGATCGTAACCGGTCGAGCGTCGGGAGGGGATGCCTTTATCGCATTGCTTAGCAGGTTGGTGACTACCTGCACGAGTCGCTCCTCATCTGCATTCACTACTAACTCTGTCTCGGGGGCTAAGATCGACACGCGTTGTTCGTCACTTAGTACAGAAAGCGATTTGGCAGCCTGGCGAAAAACTGATGACAATGGCGTCGGTGCCTGGTTCAACACAAACCGGCCCGATTCGAGACGACTCAAATCAAGAAGATCTTCGATAAAACGAATCAACTTGTCCGACTCCTCTTCGAGCTCCTTGAGCGTCTCTTGCCCTGAGTCCTCGCGGAGATCGACATCCAGATGGCGCAGCATGCCGATGCCGGCCCGTACACATGTCAGCGGTGCTTTTAAATCGTGGCTCACCATGGCGATGAACTCCTGCTTCATTTTCTCATGCGCCACCCTTTCGGATATGTCGAATATGCTCATCACATACTGTCCTGACTTAGAATCGAGCGTTCCGATTGTAAGCTCCAGGGGGAACAATTGGGAGTGCCTTCCTACCTGTTTTATTCCCATGAGTCGTGTCATCGATCCTGGTTCATTCGCCAGTTCTTTCACATATTCCGGCCGGTTGGCCTTCGATTGGTCGTAGTCAAAAAGGTCAAAAACGCACAGACTCATGAACTCAGGTCCGTTGAGACCGAACATTCTTTCTGCGGTAGGGTTGACTGCCCGGATCGACCCGCCATCTTCGACAATCAGCACCGCCAGCGGCAACTGGTTCAGAAATTCTCGCAGGCGCATTTGCGCCTCAATGATTTTTCGCTGCGATTTTGCATCCGAGGGAAGCTCTTGAAGACACAGATGGATCGTCTGTTTGTCACCAGAGGCGATACCAAAGCAAACATATTCACTACTTGCTTCGTGCAGGTTGAGACGCAAGCGACAGGACAATACACTCGATTGGAGCAGGACCTCGTTGATGAACTGTCTTGCAAAAGCTGTTTTTTCCGGTTCTAGGAGTGTGAAAAAATTGAATCCGGTCAAAATTGAATACTCTGATCCTTCTTCATCCGATTCGGCAACAGCTGAAAGGATTTTTCCCTGGCTAGAAATCGTCAATTTCATGAATGCAAAGTCTCAACATTCCCCGATGATAAACTCAGTCAAAATTAATTTTTCGACGTCTAAGAACTTCGCAACCAGGAAGCTTCTGCCTGAAGCTCTTGAGTGCCTCCTTCGACAGCTTGCATCCGCCGATTATAAGCCTATCTAACTGAGTATTTTGGGCGAGTATTTCCAGGCTTCGATCGGTAATGGCAGTATTGCTCAGATCAATATAACGCAAGGATTTAAGTTTGATGAGATTCTCAATGCCTCTATCGGTTATGTCCGTGTTGTCAAGTAAGATGTTGTTCAGTGTATCTATTTTAGCCAACTCGATGAGTCCTTTGTCGCTGATAGTACTGTAACTCAGGAAGATGCCGTGAATGCCTGTATTGGCGAGGTACTTGAAGCCGGAGCCGGTTATTTCTTTATGACTTAGTCCAAGCCTGTCGATCTTTCGTGACGCAAAGACCTTGAGAGCATCGTCAGTGGTATCACCAGTTGCCAGCCAGAGTCCCGGTTTTGCTTCCTTGAATTGGGGTGGGCTAACAGGAAATGTGCCTGGTAACTCTTCTAGTACGGTGGCCTTGGTGTCTTTCGGTGCATTTTCTCCACTAGACCGGCGCGGCTTCGAAAGGTCGTCAACCTTGTCCAACTCGACACGGGCTCGCACAGACTTTGAGAGACTCGACGTAATTAAGGGATAGGCGATGAGACCACCGAACAGCACCGCCAGTGACATCAACAGCAGCACCGCAACCTGCGGCGAAGAGCGCGGGCCTTGGGAAACAATGGGCTCGTAAGGTTCGGGCGGTGCGGGCGGCTGATACTTTACATCGGCACCTGCAATCCGCTCGAGATCGACCGACAACTCTCTCGGACTCTTGTACCTGTACTCCTTTTTCTTGGACAGACAGCGAGCAATTAAGCCGTCGAATTGATCTACAAAAGCAAGTTCGGGGTGCTCCGCTGCTAAGCTCGGAGTTTGTTCCGTTTGATGCTTGAGCATATAGACAAGGGGAGAATCAGCCTGGAACACTTGCCTCCCAGAAAGCACCTCGAAAAGTACGCATCCAAGAGAATAGATATCGGATTGTCCATCAAACCGCCCTGATTCCCAGTGTTCCGGACTCGTGTAAGCTGGAGTTCCAACAATGGTTACGGTCTTACCGTCCTGCGTGGTGGCCTGCTCGACAGGTTTTAACTTAGCCAGTGCGAAGTCGATCACTTTGACCGCTAACTCACCGTCTTTGTTCGATACTAGTATATTTTCTGGCTTTAAGTCTCCGTGGTAGATTTCACGCTCATGAGCAAACTGCAGCAGGTCTGCTATCGATGAGAAGAGTCTAGCCGCCTCATGCGGCTGAAGCGTACCATGTTCCGTCAGATATTCTCTCAACGATTGGCTCTCAACATACTCAGTGACCATATATGGAACACCGCCGGTGGTGAGATTGAAATCCAGAATCTGCAGTGCGGATGGGTGGACTAGCTGGCTTGTAATCTTGGCTTCTTGTTGAAATTGCACCTGTGTGTCGGCGGAGAGATGGCGAAGAAGTTTTACTGCAACCAAGCGTCTTATACTTCCATCGAAGCATTTGTATACAGCGCCACTACCGCCGGTCCCGAGAAGTTTCAATGGCGTATAGCGTTCTACGGGAAATTGATTGGGCGCAAAATGGATTTCCTCCTCCGGCTCAGGAGCTGACACCAGACCGAAATCTCTCTGTTCGCCGACAAGCGGCGCCGGCGGATTAATTGTGCTAGTTGGGAGACACTGGCAGCGCCTGGCTCTAAAAATCCACTGCGTCAGTGAGCCATGTGCGTCGGCGGGCACTCCTCCACAAGCCGAGCACCTGCTGTCGAGACCGACATAATGCACGAGCTCGTCATTGCATGTACAGATATCGTCTTTGAAAATCCATTGAGTAATCGACCCTCGCGAGGAAGGCTTTTTGCGCTTAAGACAACCGGGGCAAATGTCGGGCCGTGTATCTTCCACTAAGATCCTCTTAAGGCAGGCTGTTCTTTAATAGTATCAGCGACACCCGGAGATTTAGCGCTGGATCCTCAAACAAAAATGCACTTGTGAATGTAAAGTGACCGCAAAGCGCCTCGCCACAACCGCGAAACAAAACATGAATCGGTCTGACGTGGTCTCGGCATGGCTGCATCTTGCGGAATAGTGGTATCAACATTGCCGGATCGAGCTGGTATCAAAGTCGCTGGTATCACAACTGTAAAGCAAGTGGAACGACCGCTCGCAATTATGACGCAGGAAGGTCCATGCTCTGGGGTTTCAATTTTCACTCTTCGGCGCCAAAGATGGCTGATCACTCGCCTTACTCACAG
>CAZISK010000388.1:0-7507 GCA_964541355.1 uncultured Candidatus Obscuribacterales bacterium | reverse complement strand
CAGCGTTGGACTCGATGATAAAGGTCCCGGTCTGGATCGACACCCAGCTATCCAGAGAGATGTCGTTGCCGGTCTCGCGCAAACTTTTTAGCCTGATGCGGCCAGTGTATATGGGCAGTCGCCCTGTCGATGACGTGGAATTGAATGGCTACCGTCAGTGGTGCCTGACCGGTGCTGGTGAGGTCGTGGGCAGCCATGTCAGTCTCGACGATGAGGTCGACAAGAATTCGCGCGTTTATGGACGAATCTTTTTCTCATTCTCATTGTCTTCCTTTCTGGCCTCGGGGCTCTACTTTCTGGCTTATGGCGTCAGATTCTGGATACTGTACTCGTTTTTGATGGGCATCACCTTCGGTGCCATCATGGTGATCTTGCAATGGGGCAGCATTCGCAGATATCGTCACGATACGCTCCGCAAAATATCGGCATCCTCTATTCAGTTTCATGAAATCGAGATGACATCTTCTTACAACGAGGCTTTCGAGTTAGGCGTAAGGGCGCTTGCCGATATAAAAAGCTGCCAACCCATACTGATAGATCGAAAAGGCGGAACCATCGAAGGGCGGGTGCGATCCTCATTGATGGGGGATGGACAGGAGATTCTCCTGGTTTTTCACAAAAGCGAGTCCGGTCGGGTCGCCTGCGTTGTGTGGAGCGAGTCCATAGCTGGTACTACTGTTGATATGGGCAGAAACCTGCTCAACGTCAACACAATTATTTCGCATTTGAAATCATCGTGCGCCTCAAACGAGCCATTTTCGATGGATGTCGGCGACAATAGGGCAGCTAAGCCGGAAAGCAAATTCCAAGATGTCTAAACGAAATCTCAGAATTCATCGGTAGTTACCACGTCCGGCATTTGTGAGGACGTAAATCTATGGCGAGAGTAGTTGTCGGCATGCTGGGCCTGGGGACAGTTGGCACCGGCGTTGTAAAACTGCTAAGCAACCACAAGCACCTCACCCTCAAACGAGTGGCGGTAAGAGATCTTGCCAAAGAGAGAGCCGTGGATCCGGGCTGCCATGTCACTGACAATCCGGAAGAGGTCGTCAATGATCCGGAGATTGAGGTTCTGATCGAGGTGATGGGCGGTGAAAAGCCGGCGCTCGATCTAATCGTCAAAGCGATAGAATCGCGCAAGCATGTGGTCACCGCCAACAAGGAAGTGCTCGCTAAGCACGGTCCGGACCTGTTCAAGCTGGCTCGAGAAAAAGAGGTGGCGATATTTTTCGAGGCTTCGGTAGCAGGCGGCGTACCATTGATCTCGACAATTCAAAAGGGTCTGGAAGCCAATCAGATCGCCTCCATACTCGGAATCCTCAACGGGACCACCAATTTCATTCTTTCGCAGATGGAAGAAAAGGGTGAGTCTTTCGATGCCGCTCTAGCCAAGGCTCAGTCGCTTGGTTTTGCAGAAGCGGATCCGACCAGCGACGTGGAAGGTTTCGACGTGGCATACAAAGTATCGATCCTTGCTGCTCTGGCGTTCGGAAACTTCGTCAAGCCCGACGAGATCTTTAGACGCGGCATTACCCACATCAATTCCGTCGATCTCGAGCATGCTCGTGAGCTCGGCTACAGGATTAAACTGATCGGTCGAGCCGATCGGCAAAAGAACAATGTGGCGGTGCGAGTAGAACCGTGCCTGGTCCCGATCAGTCATCCGCTTGCTGCCGTCTCCGGCTCAAACAACGGCATCGTCGTCAACGGACACGCAGTAGGCGAATTGATGATGGTCGGACCGGGCGCAGGCGAGTTGCCGACCGCTTCGGCCGTAGTCGGTGACGTGATCAATCTGGCCACGGCACTGCGACTTCAGGACTTTGCCAGCTATTTCCACAGCGCTATCGGCACGAAGTGGCAGGAGGTAACATCGGCGGACAGGTGGATTAGCCCGTATTATCTGCGTCTTGAAGTGGAAGATCACCCGGGCGTAATCGGAAAGATTGGCAGCATATTCGGTGCCAATCAGGTAAGCATTCAAAGTATCATTCAACGCGGCGTGGCCGATCAGGGCGCTTCGGTAGTCGTCATTACACAACCAGTCGAAACCGGCCGCATCGAAAGTTCGATTGCGGCGATGAAATCCGAGGACTTCTTGAAGAATACCGGCACCTGCCTTGCTATTTTCGCAAGCAAGAACGGCGCGAAGGGAGGTTAGGCGATGAGTACGAGAGAGGCTTTGCGAGGTTCCAGGGCGCTGATTCAGCATTATTGCGAGTATCTGCCGGTCGAAGAGAAGACGCCGATCATAAGCCTTGGTGAAGGGTTCACACCGCTGATTGCCGCACCCAATTTGGCCCGCCACTTCGGTATTGAGAAAGCCGATGTTCGGCTCAAGTTGGAAGGATTGAACCCCACCGGTAGCTTCAAGGACAGAGGCATGACTATGGCCATTTCTAAGGCTGTAGAGTCCGGCTCCCGGGCTGTGATTTGTGCCTCCACCGGTAATACCAGCGCATCCGCTGCTGCATTTTCGGCTAAAGCCGGCTTGAGCTGCTATGTTCTCCTTCCCGCCGGCAAAGTCGCGATGGGTAAGCTTGCTCAGGCGATTCTCTATGGATCCAAGGTGATCCAGGTTGACGGCAATTTCGATCAAGCGCTTGACCTGGTCCGCCAGGTTGGGGAGAACTATCCGGTGACGATCGTCAATTCCATTAATCCCCTCCGGTTGGAAGGACAAAAAACAGGTGCCTTCGAGGTGATCGACACGATGGGCGATGCGCCCGACTTTCTTTGTATTCCGGTCGGAAATGCCGGAAATATCACGGCGTATAATCGGGGCTTCCGGCAATGGAACAAGCTTGAAAAATCGAGGAAGATGCCTCGTATGTGCGGCTTTCAAGCTGCAGGAGCTGCCCCTATGGTGCTGGGAAAACCTGTCGAAAACCCTGAGACTCTGGCAACGGCGATTCGCATTGGCAATCCGGCGAGCTGGAAAGAGGCTCAAGAAGCTGTCGATACTTCAAATGGATTGATAGACAAAGTTACCGACGATGAGATCATAGAAGCCTATCGTCTGGTCGCTCGCCTGGAAGGCGTCTTCTGCGAACCGGCAAGCGCTGCCTCAATAGCCGGTCTCAAGAAGCTGGCTGAGCGTGGTATTGTCAGTGGTGACGCTTCCGTCGTCTGCGTGCTGACCGGCAATGGCCTCAAAGATCCGGATTGCGCTCTCAAGCACAGCAATGTTGAACTCGAGCCGATCAAGCCTGCCTTGAAAGATCTAATTGCGGCGATGGGGTTGTAAGCTTGAAGAAGATTACTGTCCGAGTTCCAGCCAGCAGCGCCAACCTTGGTCCAGGGTTCGACACTCTTGCCCTGGCTTACAAACTATACTGTCGGCTGACCTTCGAGCTCGACGACAACGGTGCGTCATCTGCCGGACTTCGTATCGAGTTGCCTGGAAAGTCGCAAGGACTACCGCTCGACCGAAGCAACCTCGTGATTCGGGTGCTGGAGGAGTACTTTCCAGCGCTGCGTTCATCAATTGAGAAGTTGAAGGTCACTATCGATTCAGACATTCCTCTGGCTCGCGGTCTGGGATCGAGCGCCGCCTGCATCGCCGGTACCGTATGGGCAGGTCTCTATCTGTCCGGCGCACAGCCTGACCGGAAGACGGCTCTGCAGTACGCCGCCGCGGTCGAGGGACATCCGGACAACGTCGCGGCCAGTATCTTCGGCGGACTGACAGCTAGCGCTTGCGTGAAACAAACCAAGGAATATGTTGCCGCCAGTCTCGAGTGGCCGTCGCAATGGCGACCGATACTGGTGGTACCGGATCGGGAGGTGAGCACGGCTCATGCTCGCTCTGTTTTACCAAAGAGTGTTTCGATGCCTGAAGCGGTTTCCAATATTCAGAACACTGCCTTATTGCTTATGGCAATTGAGAAAAGAGATCGTCATCTCTTGACCGCCGGATTAAGCGATTGTCTGCATGAACCACACCGGCAAACGCTCGTGCCTGAAATGCAGGAGGTCAGGAAGTTACTGACCGACGCCCCGATACTGGGGGTGGTGCTTTCTGGTGCGGGCTCTTCCATCCTCGTGTTGGCCGAAGAGCGCCATGTAAAGCAGGTTGTTCAGCAGCTGGAGGATTGGGCGCAGAGCCGAGGCGGTACTACCAAGATTATGAGTCTAGAAGTCGATGAGGAGGGTCTCACCGTAAGTCATGAGTAAAGAGATAAAAGTACTGAAGTTCGGCGGCACCTCGGTAAAAAGCATCGGGCGCATCGAGCACGTTGCCGGTATCGTCGCTGACTGTGCGAAAAAATACAAAGTGATCGTGGTCGTCTCTGCTATGGGCGATACCACCGATTATCTAATTAAGTTAGCTAAGAGCTGTTCGTCTACTCCGGAAAAGCGAGAGCTCGATCTCTTGCTTTCGACGGGAGAGCAGGTATCAATCGCCCTGCTTGCGATTCGCCTGCATGATATGGGAATTCGAGCCCGTTCATTGACCGGCGGGCAGGTCGGAATTTTCACCGAGAGCATTCATACGAACGCCCGTATCGTTGATATTCGCAAAGAGACCCTTAGCAGTCAGTTTGATGAGAATGACGTACTAGTGGTGGCGGGCTTCCAGGGTATCACCGAATCCGGAGACATAACTACACTGGGGCGTGGCGGATCTGATACCACGGCAGTCGCTCTAGCTGCGGCAGTCAATGCTGTCGGCTGCGATATATATACCGATGTCGACGGGATCTATACAACTGATCCGAACCTGGTCAAGAATGCTTCGCTCTTGAGAAAAGTCTCTTATGGTGAAGTGCTCGAGATGGCGCGTCTGGGAGCCAAAGTTCTGCACCCCCGGGCAGTCGAACTGGCGAGGCAGTATGACGTTAAGCTGCGAGTCCGTAATACGTTTAAACCTGAAGATGAAGGTACTTTGATCGTTGGAGGAGATATGGAAATCTTTCGTGCAATCAGTTCTGTTGCAATAGACAAGGATCAGGCTGCAGTAGCCATTATGGACGTACCGGATCAACCTGGTATTGCCGGTAAGATCACGCACGCTCTAGCTAAGAAGAACATCGGCATCGACATGATTGTTCAGTCATTCCATCCCTCCATGGACCACAACAGCATCACGTTCACGGTCAGTGAAGATGCGCTTGATGACACAGTGAAGGTGCTGGAGGAGCTCAAAGCAAGCCTCGGTGCGCGCGTGGTGCAGGTCGATCCTGACTGCGCTAAAGTCAGCCTGATCGGTGCCGGGTTGGTAGAGCAACCTGACATTCCCGCAAGAATGTTCACCACTCTTGGAGAGAACAAGATAAACATCAAAATGATCTCGACCAGCGAAATGAAGCTGAGCTGCATAGTCTCTCGCAAGGAGGCGGACAAGGCTGCGAAGCTGATTCATGAGGCGTTCGAACTGCATCTCGTCGAGCAACCGAGCGCGGTGACTACCGGCTAAAAATCTATCCAATCGCTTTGTGCACTACTACAGCGTCCCGGCTATTGCTCTCGATGCGATCTTAGCCATGAGTGCTTCGCGAACCTTGAGTTTTGCTCGTGAGCCCTTTGTAAATACGGCAATGTAGATTGTTTGGCCTTTGGGACCTACGATGACGCCGACATCATTAGTGCCGGCATTTTGCCCGGAGACGTCAGCACCTGTCCCGGTCTTATGAGCAAGCTTCCAACCTTTGGGTAAACCGGCTTTTAGTCTCGTCAAACCGGTCCTGCAATTGAAGAGGTCTTCGAGGATTAGAGCGGTCGATTCCTTTGAAAGCAAGCTGCCGCTGTAAAGCCTTTGCAGAAGACCGATCATCGATTCAGGAGCGGCGGTGTCTCTTGGATCTTTTAGGAACCTGGAGATCTTCATGCTGTCTGGTTGCATGATTGACTCCGAACGATCCACTCGGACTCCCTTGATCCCGGCCTCGGTTAGTACGCGCGAGATTTCACCGGTACCGCCTGCACGCTTGATTAATAGGTCGCTGGTTGTGTTGTCGCTGTCGCAGATTGTGCGTGTGAGCAACTCTCGAATCGTGAATTCTGTCTGTCCTGCTTTGATTGCATCTTTGATCGGACTGCGGAGGGACTTGAGGACATCAGCCTTGCGAATCGTCATCTTTTCTTGGACGGATAGCTTTCCCTCGTCAGCAAGGCGCAGTACAGCAATTGAAATAGGAAGCTTGCAGACACTCTGCATGGGGAATAGTTTGCTCTGGTTGAGCATGTATTGCTTATTTCTCGTCATGTCGACCATGGCGATGCCGACTTCGCCTTTGACTTTGGCTAGCTCCGCCTTCGAGAGTCCAGCCTGTACGGAAGGTGTAGCGATGGCGGCGCTACAAGTTAGTGATACCACCAGAAGTGCCCCTGTAGTTGCCGAAATAAATCGCGTCGACGTCATAGCAACCTCTCCCATCTATTGCGTAAATTGTGCCGGATTGAGCTTCCAAAATTTATACGCACCTCCGAGTGCGCATATCGCAATGATACCCGTAACTCTGTTAAACGGATTTTTGCAGCGTTAAATTCAGGCTAAAATCAAACAATCATTTCGCTTTTGAGAGCTTGCGGAAACGCAAAAAGCTTCTCCGGACTGCTCTGACTGCACACAGAATAGGGTTTTTCCTATAGCTGCGGCTTTCATCCAGAGGATAATGGAAGTACGTTGTGACGTGGCTACACTTACTACCCTTTGTGGAAACAAATATGCGGAAATTCAGTTCTATGCTGCGAGCCAGTGGCATTGTTGCTGCGCTTACATGTCTATGCATCAATAGTGAATTCGCGCAGAAGCACTGGTAGTCGAAGTCGCCGTTTATGAGAATGACCGCTCCTCGATCAAATTCACGGTCCCGTACCGCATCCGAAAAGATGGGGGATTCGATCTTGAATCTGCTCGTGTATTCGGCTGCACCAATGTATCGGATAAAACCATCAGGAGCTCATTCTTAGAATTCTGGCTGGGATTGAATGAAGGAATCTCTTCAAAGTGCCGGATCGCGAATCCATTTCTCTAAGTCCCCTCACAATCCAGTTCAGCTTTTTCTCTTTGACGAACATTCTTAAATTTGAAAGTCATGAATTCTCATCGAACTAACCATTGTGTGAAGGTGTGGAAGCAGCAATCGCTCGTTGCGCTTTTCAAGCTTGCTAACGATCACGAAGGACTGAGCATGTTTTACGAACGACCATTGCCGCAGTGTCACTCCAGGACACTCTGTGGGTGTCTCCAGATACAGTGCCTCTGCTCCAGCCACTTCGGTAATCACCATATTCCTGACGTCTACCAGGTTGTCCGCCATTTTCAAAGCTTGTTTTTCACTCAAGATACGAGCGTCTTTCGTGTCGTCGCTGATTGTATAGTGACCAAGTGTATAGATATCCATACCAGCTTGTTGCACGGCTGGTATGTACTTGATTACTGCTCCGCAATTGACTATTCTCCACCCATCTACTACGTCGAGCGTGTACGAAAGCGGCATGGCCGGCGGATCGAATATCCAGTAGCCTTGTTGGGCAGCAAAACTCAGAGATGACTGCGTCT
>CAZISK010000387.1:0-7519 GCA_964541355.1 uncultured Candidatus Obscuribacterales bacterium | reverse complement strand
CATGAATTCGGTGATAACGCGAACTTTGTTCTTCGGAAGGTTGAACAGATGGGAGATGTCTTCTCGTAAGGAAGATGTGCCTTGTGTGGAGGCATAAATTGTGAGCGAATCGTCTCCCCAGTCCGCGATTAGACCATGTGGCTCGAGTGCGCTGTGCATTTGAATCTGAGTATGGTACTCATTCTCGAGGACCAGATCCGCTTCGCCGAAGCCGGCTTCGACGTCGCCGCGGTCTCCACCGAACAATCCGGCCACCTCGGGACCTCGCACATTGCCTTTTTGTGGGAGCCCTTGAGGTGCGCCGCCACCGCCGGCGGTACCTTCCTGTTCAGTCGGTCCCTGGAAGACCTTCGGAGCATCGGGCTTCATGGCGTCGTAAAGATCGACGACGAATGGCAAGAGTTCGTATTCAACTTTGATATGCTCCAGCGCTTCGGCGGCCGCTCTATCTGTCGTGGCAGCAATCGCAGCGATAGGCTGACCGACATATTTGACGATCGGGACACCTGTCGATGAATCGAATACGATCTTCGCGTCGACCGTTCGTGATTTTTCATCGCGCTCTTTTGCGGTGCCTACCACTCGAGTGACTATGTGCGCGGCTCTCACGCCAGGTTGTTTGCATGCCTGAGAAAGGTCGATTGATTTGATCCTGGCGTGCGGATGTGGTGAGCGCAGCATCCGTCCATAGAGCATTCCGCTGAGCTGAATATCAGCGGTGTAGCGCGCCGCACCGGTCACTTTCAGGTGACCGTCTAACCTCCTGGTCGGTTTGCCAATCACGTTGAGCTCGTTATTGACGGGAAGAGCCGGCGGTTCGTCAAGCGGCACTTCTCTTTCTACCTCAGCAATGTTGACTCCGAAAATACCGATCGGTACTTTGATGGTCTTGGTCTTCTTCGATTCGGTCAGCATGCATTTTTCAGCCGCTTTCTTTTCGCCCTCGCTCATTACTTGCCTCCCTTCCCGGCTGCGGATATCGTAGCTTCGAAGACCTTCGGGTAGGTTCCACAACGGCAGAAGTTGCCGCTTGTCGCTTCTTTGACATCGTCTAAGGTGGGCGACGAGTTGCGTGCCAGTAGAGCGGCGCAGCTCATCACCATTCCTGGTGTGCAAAAACCACACATGGTGGCATCTTTTTCAATAAAAGCTTCTTGCACGGGATGCAGTTTCCCATCTTGTGCGAGTCCTTCGATGGTCGTGACCGCTCTCTCCTGGACGTCGACGGTCAATGTCATGCAGGCGCACATCGTCATGCCATCGAGCCAGACTGTGCAGGCGGAGCAGGTGCCGCGGTCGCATGAGACCTTGGTGCCTGTCATTCCGAGCTGGGTGCGAAGGGTCTCTGCCAGAGTCTCGCACGGTTCGACTGAAAGCTTATGTACGGCGTTGTTGACGCGGAGCGTGACGGCGGTCGCGCCCGGACCTCGTACGTTGGCGGATGATTCTGTTGCAGCTTGCGCTTCACTTAGATTTGCCATACTCAGTGCTGTTAAACCTGCTCCTTTGAGAAACCTGCGGCGAGAGATCTCTCTGCTTTCCCGTTTATCGTTGTCCTTGCCTGCCAATTTACGCTCTCCTCCATGGCTGAGAACTATCCCTTCGTGAATGATTCCGCGGCTGTCGTTTTCGAAAGTAGTTGTTCCAATCGTTCAATGTCGTCGTTGGTGTCGATGTCGTATCGCGCTTGTGGTGCTGGAACCAGGCAGCTAGTGTTGGCAAGAATGATCGCCTTCGCGCCTCTGTCTGCGCGAAGCCCGAGCAATTGTGGAAAGATCTCTCGCGCGAAAAGTGCCGGTATGCCAGGTGTACCGTAGTCTGACGCAACCACGGGACTATTCGTTGTTTCATAAGTCTCGATGATGGTTCTGAGCAGCTCCGCGTCTACCAGCGGTTGGTCGCAAGCGAGGAACAAGACGGCGTCAATATCCGGGGCCAGGTTCTCAACTGCTGTTCTGATCGACGACGCAATGCCCTCAATCCAATTTCCGTTATAGACGATCACTTCATTCTCACCACTTATGGTGGCGGCTAATTGATCGTATCGAGCACCGAGGACTACGATTGTTTGCTCGGGTTGCGCTCCTTTGGCGGCAATCAATGCGCGTTGCAGCAGGGTGAGACCCTGAAACGATATAAGCTGCTTGCTGCATCCCATACGTTTGCTCTCACCTGCGGCGAGAATAGCGATGGCGACCTTAGCCACTGGTACTACCTGCAGTTGACTGCTGAACAGCAGACTTAGTGAAACGTCTATGAATTGGTCCTGTAATCGTCGATAGAGGCTTACCTGAGGCAGTTCGGCAACATGCCAGAATTTCGCTAAAAATAGAAAGAGCGATCTCTTCTGGACTCTCCGCACCGAGATCGAGTCCGATTGGATAATGAATATGCTCCGAAGCATCCATGGCGTCGAGCTGTTGCAGCAGCTTCCTGGTTCGTTCTTGCGATCCCATCACACCCAGGTAGGCACAGCGATGCTTGATGGCTGCGTCGAGAAAGACCTTGTCCAGCTCGAAATTGTGGCTCATTATAATAACTGCCGTTCGTCTGGGACTATGAAAAAAGATTGACAGATCAGTTGGGCCATCGATACTATGTGTGGTGGCTAAGTCGTTATGGCGCGGAAGAAAGCTCTTCCTACCATCAAGCAGGGTAACGTCAACAGCAAGCGTCCTGGCAATCTCCAGAACTGGTCGAACATCATCTCCGGCACCCAAAATTACGAGGCGCAAAGAAGGTCTGACCAGCTCGAAGAATACTTTTGTTCTACTGCGGTCGTATGTTCTGATCTGATTCGATTGTTGTGCTGCAACGTCCAGGGTATCCTTGCTAATCAAGGACGCCAGCTCATCCGGAAGGTTCGACGAGACTGTCTCTTTCAAAGACATAAGCTGGGACATTCCAATTAATGCAGGATCGCCGCTGTCGAAGACCGTCGCTAAAACCAGGAGCTCTCCGAGCTCATTGGCACGAGTCGCTGCGCGGGCGAAGTCTATCGTGGATCCGTTTACCGGTTGCAGAAGAACATAGATTGTGCCGTCGCATCCAAAGTTTAATCCGAAAATTTCATCCGTACCGCTTTCGTATTTAAGCAGTATTGATTTTTCGTTGTCGAGAACTTCTTCACTTCTTGCGATGATATCGCGTTCCAGGCACCCTGCACTGATGGAGCCTGTCGTCCTGCCATCCTCGACAACGAGCATATGAGCACCGGGTCGTCTATATGCGGACCCAGTGACATCTACCACAGTAGCCATGAACATACGGAGATTGGCTGCCAGAGCGCTGCTGTATAGCTTAAGAGTCTCCGCCGTTTCTCTCACCTTGCTCTCCGTCTTTGCAACGTGTACCTGCTGCTTCAGGGCGGATCAGCATAGCACAATTGTGTTTTCCATTCTTGAGTTGGATGGGCGGAGATTAGACGGTGTCATGTTCTCCACAGTAAACACTATCGCTTGGATTGGGTGCTGCTTGGAGGCGCATTGACGAAATTGCTCACTCTCCAGATTTTAAAGTAGCAAGTGCCGCGAGCGCCCTCTTGCGGGCTTCGTTGTGATCGACAATGGGCGCGGGATATGAGCTTCCAAGTGTTATTCCGGCTTCGACGAGTACGTCCGTTGGTGCTGTCCATGGACTGTGCAGCCATTTGTCAGGCAGCTTCGCAATCTCCGGCACCCACCTGCGTACGTAGATTCCATCGGGATCGAATTTTAGTCCTTGCATTACCGGATTGAAAATTCGGAAGTAAGGTGCGGCATCGGCACCGCATCCGGCAGTCCATTGCCAGCCTAGCGTGTTGTTAGCTAGATCTGCGTCTACGAGAGTGTCCCAGAACCACTCAGCTCCATCCTTCCATGACACCAATAGGTGCTTGACTAGAAATGAAGCTACCACCATGCGAACTCTATTGTGCATCCAGCCTGTGTGCCACAGCTCTCTCATTCCGGCATCGACAAGCGGATATCCAGTATTTCCTCGTTGCCATGCCTCTAGAGATGACTCATTGCGAACCCAGGGGAAGCGGTTGAACTCGGACCTCAAGGGATGATCGGCGGTATCTGGAAAGTGATATAGAAGGTGATAGGCGAACTCTCGCCAGCAAAGTTGTCGCAGGTAGTTGTCACCGTCATTGGTGCCTTTGGCAGACAGGCAATGATTGTGTACGGTATGCCAGATCGTTCTTGGGCTGATTTCGCCAAAGTGAAGAAAAGGCGACAGTCGTGATACCAGATTTTGGTCCGGACGATCGCGACCTTTTCCGTAGTCCTTAACCGCGTCCCGGCAGAACCTACGGAGATTGGCTTGAGCCCCAGCTTCGCCAGGTTGCCATGCTTCGAGAATGCCTTTTGTCCAATCTATCTGCGGGAGAAGTTTGAGTTCGCTCAATGGGAGGGAGTCTATCTTATGATTGGAACCGGCCAGGTGTTTGGGTGGGGGCAGCGGTTGAGCCACTGCTGGTAGGCTTTTCCAGAATGGTGTGAAAACTCGATAGGGCTTACCTTCTTTATTGACTATCGCTTCTGGACGGAATAATAGATTGGAGTCGAAATGCTCCACCTCGATACCTCTTTCTTTGAGGCATCTCGCGAGATCCGTTTCCAATTGTCGGGACCACGGTTCGTACCTGCGATTGAAAAACAGCTTATTGGCAGAAACTCTCGACGCAACATCGATAAGATTGTCGATGGTTGATCCTGTGCGAAGGATAAGACGAATGCCGTGCCCTTGGAGAGTTGATTCGAGTTGTTGCAACGAGTGCTGAAGCCAGACCTTGCTGGCTGCGCCAATCGCCCAATGTCTCTGCTCTTGAGGAGCGTGAATATAAACAGGAACGATGTCGCATTCTTTGCATGCAGCGATAAGAGCTGCGTTGTCCGCTAATCGCAGGTCCGTGCGCAACCAGACTACTGCTGTCGAATTCCTCATGGTCTCTCCTGCACAATAGTCAGAGTATAGTCGAAAGGCACAAGCAAAGCGAGTTAGAAAACTTTTGTATATCCTGGCGCCGAAGGTGTTTTGTCTGTTCCAATCAGCTCTGGGCGGATCCAATATGCAGTCCATCCGCAGCCCTGGCACGCGATCGAAAACCGATGACTTTGTTTTATCAAATAATCAATTGCCTAGCGCGTTGTCGAACAGATCGGGCTGCGATAGATATTGGTCGAACATTTTTTTTCTAGCGATCGATTTTCGAGAAAGGCTTCTTGAACGCACGTGTGATGAAGCCGCCGGGCTGCTCCTTGGCGCGCTTTCGCCAGTGGTTGATGCGAAAGCGCCAGGAGTTGGAATAGGTCATTTCGTACAGTCTTCGCTCCAGTGAATCGATCAAGCTTTGCAAGTCTTCGCCCAGCTTCTCTGGTTGTCCGGGGTACAGAGCAGCTTGCCTGTTCTTGTATAGCGTGGCTGCGGATTCGTACAGTTTGACCGTTTGCTCGGACATGTGTTGAACTGAGAAATTCTCAACTGCATTGATCCTTGCCGCCGCTCCCATCGATTCCCGCTTTTGTTCGCCAAGAACCAGTTTAGACAAGGCTTCTGCGAGAGCCAGGCTGTTGGCGGGTGGTACTATCAACCCGCATTTCTCATGCCCGACGTATTCGCTCGTGCCACCAGCAGAGGTGCCAACGACAGGCTTGCCGCAGGACATGGCTTCGATAACAGTCATCGGCGCATTGTCGTAAAGCGAGGGAAGTACGCAGATATCAGCGGTGCGATAATACTCCGCCATCTGAGTGAGAGGAATCTGCGAGGTGAAGGTGACGTGTTGCTCGCAGTTATTCTCTTTCAATTGGGCTTGCAATTCCGCTAGAACCGAGCCGTTTCCTGTCGCTGTCGGCGTGTCTTTACCAATCAAAGTGAAGTGCACATTTTTGCCGTTGCACAGTTGCAACACCTGAGGAACTGCGTCTATCAGGTGGTGGACTCCCTTTCTTTGTTCCAGCCTTCCGACGAACAGGATGTTGATTGCGCCGTTGTTCATCTGAGCGCGTGGACCGTCTGGAGTAAATCGATGAATATCGACTGGGTTTCTTACTATGTTGATCCGCTCCAGTGGGAGGTTGAGATCTGTGGCGACATATCTTGCCAGATCTTGGCTTGGAGAGATGAGCACATTGGCGGAGAGCATCGCCACACGCTCTAACGCGGTCAGAATGCGATGATCGAAGGTCTCGTCAAAATTGTGGAATTTCTCTTTTACCAATTTCGAATGCGGTGTGTGTAGCCGAATGACAAGCGGCACTATGCCTGCGAGAGCGGGCAAGAGACCTTCTGCAAAATGCTCTGGACATTCGAGCACGTCGAATGGTTGCGCTCGATGAAGCTGCAGGAATTTCGTCCACAGCCCGGCTGTCTCTTCCAGCATCGGGCGGGTTACAGGCAGACAAAAATTGACGAAGCCCATCGTAACTGCCAGGTTGCTGGCAGCAATTCGATGCACGGTCGGTTGTCCCGGGGCCTCGACGAGTGCGGGGTGGTCTGGCGACGTGCTCAGAGAGACCACGTGCACATCATGACCTAAGCCGGTCAAGCCATGGGCGAGGTGGTGCGTAAAGGTTCCAATCCCGCCCCAGCCAGTCTCCGGCGGGTATTCTCGTGATATCAGGCAGACTCTCATAGTGTCAGTCTACGATCGAAAAGCCGATGCTTCTTGAGATCTTTCTTATGTATGAAGCGGAAAGGCAGTGTACGTCAGTCTGACACCGTAGGCTTACTGACTGGATAGGGTGCGTCTGTCGGACTGTTGTCGGCTTCCATCTCGATCTTTGAAAGCAGTGAAGAGGGCACGAAAACCTTGCGCAGATAGCCGTTCCACAGAGTGGAAGTGATCAGCTCGCCGTCCGTCCCTGTGCAAATGATGTCTTGCAAACTTGGCTTGTAGAGCTCTTTGAACTTGAGTCCCCGGACTCGGCGCTCCTCACCGGTATCGGTCTTTACCATGATTGCTTCGACCGGCTCTTCTCCTTCAAGACTGGAATCTCTTGCCTGAGATGAGGAGCCGTTCATGAATAGTGGCGTGCTTGGCCTGATTCGGCGGATTACGAGATACTCTTTCAACCCTGCTTCTTTTGCCATCTTCCGGAGTTCACTTCGCAGCGCTTTTGGTGCTACTGCCTTATCCGATTCGACGACTAAATTGGTCGGGGCTGTTCCGGAAAAATCATGTCCGTTACTTTTCTGACCCGGACGAACTGGACTTCGACCGCATAAAAAGTCGCTGAGAAAGCCATGATTGATGAGACGGACTTTCTGGCATGGTATTCCTTCAGAATCGATTTTGAGTTTCGGGAGTGCGTCAGAGTTCGATCGATCCGGATCATCAATGATGCTAATAAATGCCGGCATGACTCGTGAATTTAAAGAACGGAGAAAGGTCCCTTGCGGGTGCATATTGTCTCCCTTCACGGCACAGAGGAGCGGTGCGATATTCCTGATGGTGAACTCTGCCATCGGCTGTGGTTCCAACAATACCGGTCCAAGATAATAATCCTGAATTGGAGCGTTGGCATGCTCTACT
>CAZISK010000386.1:0-7520 GCA_964541355.1 uncultured Candidatus Obscuribacterales bacterium | reverse complement strand
CTTACGGCGCTGCACAAGGCAGAAGTAGGCGTTGCGTCTAGTCTTCTTCGCCTCGTCCAGGGCGAGGCTCCTTGGGCAACGGTAAATGTTGAAAAGGCGATCCCGTGGGTTGAGGCCAAAGCAGGCATACAACTTTCCGAGTCGCAGAAGACAGCGGTTGATCTTGCACTGAAAAACAAGCTACTAGTTATAACTGGCGGTCCAGGTGTCGGAAAGACAACGCTTGTTAATAGCATCTTGCGTATAATTGCCGCCAAGCAAGCAGAGATTCTTCTATGCGCGCCTACCGGACGAGCGGCCAAGCGTCTTTCCGAGTCGACGAGTCTTGATGCAAAGACTATCCACCGTCTCCTTGAGTTCGATCCCAAAGCTTTTGGATTCAAGCGCAACAGAGACAATCCGCTGGAAGCGGACATTGTCGTTGTAGACGAAGCTTCAATGATCGATATCGTCTTGATGAATCAGCTGCTCAAGGCAATTCCAGATACGGCCGCTTTACTGCTAGTCGGTGATGTCGATCAGCTTCCATCAGTCGGTCCTGGCGCAGTTCTATCCGACATCATAGCTTCTGAAACGATACCGGTCGTCAGATTGACTGAGATCTTCCGCCAGGCAGCAACGTCAAAGATCATTGTCAACGCGCACCGAATAAACCAAGGAAAAATGCCAGCTAAGGCAGAGAAACAAGAGGAACTCTCCGACTTCTATTTTGTGCCGGCCGAAACACCGGAAGAGATTAGCGAAAAGGTATTGCAGATTGTCTGCGAGCGAATTCCAAAAAGATTTGGGCTTGATGCCATCAAGGATGTTCAGGTACTAACCCCTATGAATCGCGGCGGGCTTGGAAGTCGTTCTTTGAACGTCGAATTACAAAAACGTCTCAATTCAAGCAACGGTCCCCAGGTGACGAAATTTGGTTGGAGCTATGGTGCCGGCGATAAAGTTCTTCAAACCGTCAACAATTACGACAAAGAAGTATTCAATGGCGACATAGGCACCATATCTAGTATCGACATGGAAGAGTCGGAACTCGTCATCGAGTTCGATGGTCGAGAGGTCAAGTACGACGTCAACGAACTGGACGAAATTTCATTAGCTTACGCAGCGTCTATTCATAAGTCGCAGGGTTCCGAGTACCCGGCAGTCGTAATCCCGCTTGCCACACAGCATTTCATGATGCTGGAGCGCAACTTGCTATACACTGGCGTGACCAGAGGGAAGAAGCTTGTGGTCGTTATCGGGCAACCGAAAGCGCTAGCCATGGCTGTTAAAAACAAGCGTTCTGCTCGACGTCTCACGGCGCTGGCACATCGCCTACGCAAGTCTGTTATACAAGACTGACAAACCGAAACCAAAACCACGGAAGTGAAAAAACAATGCCAAAGCGCTTGCCAAATAACATAGTCGATCTTAGAACCGGCAAACCGATTGAAACCCCGAAGAAGAAGACTACCAAAGGCGCCTCCACCTCCGGAACCGATCGGCACAAATGGGAATTCAAACCACGCTTCCGTCGAGGAGCATTTGGCTGGAAATCGCAGCCAGCGATTTCTCGCATCAAAGAGGCTGTTTCTGAAATTAAAAAGGTGGCACGCAAAGATAAGGCTCTTGCTGGCGAAGGTGCCGTCATCTTTTTTGAACGCCTCTCTCCAGCCATTGAACACGTTGATGGTTCGTCCGGCTCGATTGGAAGCGCTGTAAATAAGGCTATTGAAGAACTAGTACCAATAATAGCTAATGCGCCAGTCGAAAGTGAAACGCGTGAAGACTGGCTTGACAGGCTATACAAAGCGCACGAAGAAGATCGAATGCCATACATCGAAAGTATTGGAGATTATTGGGGCGAGCTATGTTCCACCCCCGAACTTGCCTCTAAATGGGCAGACGATTTGATTGGCGTTGTTCGCCTGTGCTGGTCCGACGACAGACCCGGTGCTTTTTTCCATGGCACCTCCGCTTGTTTGAGTGCATTGCTCAGGGCTGGCCGCAACGAGGAGCTTCTTGCACTGCTCGAGCTTGAGCGCCACAAGATGTGGCACTACCAACAGTTCGGTGCACGAGCGCTGGCAAACATGGGAAAGGTTTCTGAAGCGATAGAGTTTGCCCAGACATGTCCCGATCGGTATGGCTACATACGGGTCGCACAAACATGTGAACAACTCTTGTTGAATGCCGGACGAATCGAAGAGGCGTACCAAGACTACGCGATCGATGCAAACCGCGAGAATTCATATATTTCGACGTATCGCCTCATCGCAAAGAAGTACCCTGGCATACAGCCTGAGCGAATACTGGCGGATCTTATCGCAGCTTCCCCGGGCGAGGAAGGCAAATGGTTTGCTACAGCAAAAGAACTCGGACTGCTTGAGTTGGCTGCGGACCTGGCTCGCAAAGGTCCGTGCGATCCCAAGACTCTTACACGGGCAGCCAGAGACTATCATGAAACGAATCCCGCTTTTGCCGTGGACGTCGGAATGTCAGCTCTAGCCTGGCTGTTCAAAGGGTACGGGTACGAAATCACGAGCGCAGATGTGTGGGCCGTTTACGAACCGACTTTGAAGGCTGCCCAGGCGCTCGGGAAGGAAGAACAAGTCCGCAGCAAAATTTGCGAAGCGGTAAAATTCGGTTTGACAGAGCACAATTGGGTGGCTGGGATTCTTGCTCGTGAATTTCAACTCAATTGAGTATGCTCAAGCTTTCCAACCAAGAATTCATGCTCTGACATCCGGCTGCCTAACAGCGAAACAAAGGGAGGATAGAAACTGTGACCAAACGCACCACTAAGTCAAACGTCGTTAAAATGCCAAAGAAAACATCTCGCCAGATGTCTAAGGCGGAGAGCTTGCGCCTGGCGCAGGATAAGGTGTACGAAGCCTGGGATTCTACTGGCAAAAAGAGAGCGGTGCTCGCGCGAGAAGCTCTAGAGATCTCGGATGATTGTGCGGACGCGTACCTGGTGCTGGCCGAAGAAGTGAGAGATGGGCGAAAGCGAATTGAACTATACCGAAAGGCCGTAGCGGCTGGCGGGCGCGCGCTTGGAAAAGACTGGGAAACAGAATACAAGGGAGTCTGCTGGTTGGCACACGAAACACGCCCTGTCATGCGTGCATTGGCTAGATTGGCGATGGAATTGCAAGGGGAAGATGAGCTTAATGAAGCGCTTACGCTCTACCGCGAGCTGATGGAACTGAATCCAAACGACAATCAAGGAATTCGATATCAGCTAGCCGGATGTTTGTATGAAGCGCAATGCGATCAGGAATTAGAAAAGCTTCTCGCTGCTTACAAAAACGATCCAAGCGCCGCGCTCTTATACACCAAGACACTCCATCTCTTCCGCAAGAACGGACCATCAAAGGTTTCAGAGAAAGCGCTGAAAGACGCTTTCAAGGCAAACATTAACGTCCCAATCTATTTGTCGGACATCGTCGAAATGCCCGACGAGCCGCCTGCTTATATTGGCTTTGGCGACGACAATGAAGCCATTGCTTATGTAATGGATCAGGGTTATTTGTGGTGGGATACTGAAGGTGCTTCGGAATGGATGGCAGAAAAACTTGCACCAGATCTCCGCCAGGCGATCGATGACAAAGAACTTGTTGAAGAGGTTGTCAAAGCGCTGAAAGGCGAATACGACGACTAGCCCTGGCGCCTAGTCGATTCACAGCGGCGTCAGTGCTCATTGCTGATACTGAGACCAGAATCCGACCTTGCGAGAATGAGTTCTCCGCAACTGCTGTACATATGCCCGATGAGGCAAGAGTGGTTCCCATTTAGTTATCTTCTCTGCAAACTCATCGAGTTTTTCTAGATAATCAACACCATGGTGATAAGCCCGTGAATACGCTCGCTTCAGAATTGAGTCCAAAAGTGCGCGATATAAAACAGTTGCGGCAAAATAACGCCGATGTTTTTCCATCGCCACAGCCAATGGAAGGAGACTCCCATAGTAAGCACCATCAAGTTGCCCGGCGCTGCGCGCAATATTGTTCTCAGCCTCATCAAGCAACCCGCAATCCACCAAGAACTGCGCGTCTGACAACCACAAAGTCATTGAATGCAGAATCTTTTTTACTTCGGCTTCGATTACCGTTTTCTTTTGACTTCTTCCAATCGCTGAGAGCAGCGTATCCAATGTGTCCTTGCTGCGATGCTCTCTGAAAACGCGCCATGCAACTTCTGCTTGTGCCTTCTTATCTTTGAGTTTCTTGAAAATCTCAAGCGAAAGACTGTCGTAGTCAAAGACTCTCGAACGAGTTGACTCAGGAACTTTTTCAAGCCAGGCCAACGCTGTCTTTGCATCGCCTGAATCCAGGCAAACACGAGCAATATCAATCATCGACTTCGGCGATAACACTGGTTCAGATACAAGGCGTGCCTTCTTGAAGAGTTCCGGATCCTTGAGCGCTGGCTCGTTGTAAAGCATTCGTTCTATCGATGTATCGATTCAGCAAGAACGAATATCACCCTTTGCTGGAGCTTTACGAAGAATACCCAAGCGAGACGGCTGATTGGGCAGTTCGACTGTGGTGCACCGCTGGCGATACCAAACGGGCCTCATCACGAAAGTTCGATCTAGAGCGGCGGTTTCCGCCAGAATCTGCGAAGCGCCACACGCCGGAATGGGAGTGGCTGCTCGACGAAAGCTGACGACACCGCCCAAGGCTTTTGTAGAGCGGCATTCGAAAGATGCCGCTCTTGTTTTCGGGGTAGTCGATTTTGGCGATCGTCTATACAACTTCTATTCAGGACACTTAAAAGCGCAATTTGCCCAGCAGAACCTTCAAGCCACTGATTACAAGAGGCCCAGAACAAGCTTTGAGAATTAGACTCCACCTCGCCACGCGCACAGCCAGCGCCACCACCTGCGAGTAGTTAGCTTCTCAACAAGAAACACCCGGTCCCAAGATCGGCCATTTCTTGTTCAAGAGCCTCTCTCACTGAAGACATTCACTAAGTCTGTCCATCAATTCTTTGCGCTTGTCCAGCTTATAGTTTACTGAGGTTCTGAAGTTTCCAACGCACTGCGGGTAGTGCCTCCGAAAGAAACTCGCGAGTAGATCATCTACCTTGAGTTCTCGGAGCGGCTTCGGAATACTGCAGGCTCGTGAAAGTATTGTTGAATTCGGTGAGGCTCATTCTGAAGCGTCCCTTGCCCAGATCTGTTATTCCTGAAGGCGGAGTGTTGGCCGCACCCGTCTGCGGACGACCGTTCCGAAACCAGCTCACATTGCCGTGCGGGTCTCTGATTGTGATCTGCGCCAGGTTTGGATCTGCGTTGGGTGTGTAACCGATTACCGCATACTCGTGTCTGGCTCGTAGTCCGGTTCTGTCTTCAAGTTGGTCCGAAAAAGGCAACTCGGCAGAGATGAAGGCTGTGACAGGACGGCGCTCTCTAAAAACCTGTTCAAGACTGGAGTTCATCACAGAAAATCTGGTTTGAGCATTGTCATCCGTATCGATACCACCACCAGTGAGTGTACGCAAGCCGTCACTGCGGATGGAACCGTTGGCGCCCTCGATATTTCTCGTACCGCCAGGCGTCCAGTATCTACCGTAGGCCGCGGTCAGAACGGCCGGCCACGTCCCGTGCTCCGTCTTATCGTAATACATGAGCAGTTCGCCGCGGGTTGGCGCGTTTACAGTTATCGGGTCCATGCCGGGGAATGTGACCGTGTAAGTTCCATTGCGGTTGTCCGCGATCATGTTCTGCAACTGCTCGGGATTGACTGAAGCCATTGCCGACATAGCTGATATGAAGTGACAATTTCCGACACCTCTCGGTTGGACGGCTGCCTCAGGCACGATACTCGCCAGAGGATTAGTGGGATTGGCAAACAGGTTCATATTGAAGGCCGCTGCTCTATCGGTGAAGATCCACGTTCCGTTCTCCAGCGCTGCAGCGTCAGAGCGTAGACCATCCGGCTGTGCCCTGTCAGCTGCTCTTGCTTCGATCGCTCGGTTCAATTCGGTCATGCGGGTTGATGAAATTTGCTGACCTGGTTGATCTCGTAGGAAAGAGCGGAGCGCGGCAATAGCACCTGTCTCCTGAACACTCAAGTTGGGATCGAGGAGTGCATTTGTGAGATGCTCCATCGTCACGGTGCCATTGGAGCCGAAACGCCCAGACGCGCTGCGATAGAAATTTGCGAGCTCTGAGCCCGTGAGTCGTGTTGCTGGAGCATCATCAGTGAAAGCTACAAATTCGAATTCTTCACTTTCAGCATTGGCTTCGTCGGAACCGTCGTCGTCGTGATCTTCAGTACCGGTGGTTGCCTGCGGTACAGGTAGTCGGTCGGTCAAGGCCGTCCGTACATCGTCTCCCGTCGATAACTCCAATGTCGGAAAGCCAATCTCGCTGAGCCGTTCATTTGATAGGGCCAGACTGTTTTGTTGCAGCACCAGACTGTCTACAGATCGTCCCGATCCAGAGTCAGTCTCCAGAAAGGAGCTGAGCATGCTGTTTTCTGTATTAGTAAGGGTGCTTGCATCGAGCGTTCCGAGTGGGTTTGAGTCGATACGAGAAGTCTGATTGTCGGTTGCTGTTGAAGTTGATAGATCGTATGAGTCCGTGAACAGCAGATTGGAAGTCGCTAGAGAGGTTTGCAGAACATCGTCCATCCAATTAGCTCGATTTCTCACACCCGCTTCGGTGGACGTAACAGCCTCACGATAAAAATCTTCCATGGCGGAACCTCACGGTTTGTGCTATCCAAAATAGCTATTGGGCGTGAGCGCGAAGTGATGCGAACGTAAGATTGAGTGTCAGCGCTCGAACCGGCAGACTAACTACCCTATATGAGGTGGTAGGGCTCGTATTCGTGAAGAAAACCAGGAGGGATTGCTCCTGACGTTGCACGATTTCATCACAAGCTCGGCAGACACGATGACTGCGAACAACTGTTTTCTGCGCTGGTACAGCTTACCGAACGCGCAAAGGGGGCGGATTCCGGCTTTGTCGCTACCGCATTGGAAAGTTGGGCAGAATGTCGCTCCAATCGCAATTTACCGTTTGAAGACCTGATTTTTCGGGCCGAGGCTATCCGGAATAAGAAGTAATGTTCCAGATGATGATGATGATCGGCTTGCCGGGGTTCGTCAGGTTGCATCTCGCATCGGGTTTTTATCACGAGTTTCTGCCCTTACCGACCAAGAACTATTGGACATTCTTGAGACCGAGGAGTTCAACGAATTGCAATCGGCTTTACGAATCAAGTTTTTTGGAGCGGACATTAGGCATCCCTTCAAGTATGCCAGGCTGGGCAGAAGGTGCTGAGCGATCAACTTCATATGTCGTTTTTGAATCTCTTCCTAACGTCTGTTGCTCGGCGGATTTGCGCCAGTTGATGCTTCTGGTATTGCTTCTGGTATTGCTTCTGGTAATAAAACTGGCGAAGAGCCGTAATGCGGACAGTCAATAAGTCTACTAACTATCGCAGGATTTCGAACCGCCTGGCGAAGATAATTTTGTCGAGCAACCCAGAATTTTTCTGGTGTCGTTAGATCCACTCTATAGACTG
>CAZISK010000385.1:0-7524 GCA_964541355.1 uncultured Candidatus Obscuribacterales bacterium | reverse complement strand
GGCAATCGCACTATCGACGACAAAGAGCTTGGATTTGAGGCCGGCGCGGATGATTATTTGACGAAGCCATTTCACATGCGTGAGCTTTCTTTGCGAGTTCGTGCTCGTCTTGGTGGTGCGACCAAAGGTATTTTGAAAGTGCGCGATCTTGTGCTAATCGTTGATGAGCATCGTGTCACACGAGACGGAAAGGCAATTGATTTGCTTCCACGCGAGTTTGCTTTGCTAGAGTTTTTCATGAAGCATCCTGGAAAAGTGTTTAGCGCGGAGGCTTTAGTTCAACGTGTCTGGTCGAGCAGCTCAGAGGCGTCACCGGACACCATTCGGTCGCATATAACCAGGTTGAGAAGCAAACTGGGATATGATGCGGACAACTCTCTGATTGTTACCGTACATGGTGTCGGCTACAAATTGGAGCCGTGATTCCACCTGTGGTGCCAAAGTTTCGCACGCGCGACCATGATGTCTGGTTGAAGGTGAAACCTGGATCTGGAATGCTTCAACTTGAATCGCCAATTTTTCGCTCGCCGTAGTTGTGTTGACGCGCTGTTGAACAGGTACTGTGAAACTCGATTACACGTGTAAACTATCTTAAAATTCAGGAAAATCAGCAATTTCGCAACGAATTGGTGTTACTTGTGCATATGTTGGCGAGTTCCGAAGTCTCTTGAGAAAATCGTTTTGAAATGCCTGCAAAAATTGCCGGCAGAGCGCTATCAAAAAGCATGGCAAATAAGCGAGGCGCTCGCGACTCCGCCGGTGCCAGGAATCTGGTCTCGCTCGCTGGCGCAAATGATCGATCTGTGCGTCATGCTCATGTCGTCTGCAGTAGTCGTAATCGGTTCCAGCGGCTCGCTATGGCCGTGGAAAGACCCCTATCTACTTTTCCCGCTCCAAGTCTGCCTGTTTTTCGCCGCTTCTATCTTATACTATGCAATTTTTGAATCGTCAAAACTTCAAGCTACACCAGGAAAGCTCTTGTTTGGACTGAAGGTTTATGACAAGAGTGGAGCGCGAATTCCATTTCTTCGAGCGTTTTATTCGAGATCCGTATGTATTTTTACCGTGCTTTTGCTGGAGTCGTTAGCGGGATGGGGACTCGTACTGGCATTTTGCGTTCCAAATCATTTTTACTACACAATCACTGTGATGATGATGCTTCCGTTTTGGCTGTGTGTGGTGAATCTCATACCGTCAGCCTTTAACCATGGACTTCAATATTCGCATGACAAGATCTTTGGACGTTTCGTGGCCCAAGTCTACGTCAATCCCAACCAGCCCAAGACAGAGAGAGTTGGATTCTCGAAAGGATTGAAGTACATAGGCTTGTCGATGTTGCCCGCTGCCTGTATCTTATTGACTTTCTTCGGCGGTTTTTATTCGGTGCTTGTCGGCGAAGACACGGTGGTCATAGCTATCAAAGAGATAGATGAGGGGGCGGTAATTACAGACAAAATGGTGACCACCGCTCATACCCTCAAGATTCTCAACGCCAAGCAGGCTGTACATAATCCGAAGTTACTTGTGGGACGAATTGCAGACCATCGCATACCCTTGCTTGACGCAGTCACCGAGCGAGACCTGGAGCCGGCTAACTATCAGGATGTGATGAATCGCACTTTCAAGAATCAGAAACACTGGAGAGTTATTGAAATAATCGATCCTTACACTGGTAGACCGATAACAGTCTGGTAAGGACACAGTTGGGACTTGAGTTAACGCGATTAGTCTGGCCACTAAAGATGGCTCTAGTGTCGATTGACCATGCGCAGGCTGCACCACCGGATTTGGTAGGCAGGTTCTCCAGGAAAATGATTCGAAGCATGCACGGGCTACTACCACAGTTTTGAGTTAATGCATCGTCTTCAGAATTGGATCTATCGCTGTGACGATCACAACAATCGCTGGTCCAAGCATTGGAGCCAAAATCAGAGGCATGATGAAGATCATGATGACCGGCACCATCTTAACGGGCACTTTGCCTGCTTCCTCCTCTTTCCTTCGTTTAAGACGGTCGCGTAGCGCTTCGGCTTGCTGCTTCAGCGGATAGGTGATATCGGCCCCTTTTGATTCCGCGGCGATTAGCGCGGATGCCAGGTTGATTAGTTCGTCCGAACCGCATCGCTCGCCCATTTCGCGCATGGCCATAGGTGCAGACTTGGCGAACATCTTTATGTCATTGAGCAGTTGTCTCAACTCTTGTGTCAGGACCGGGCACGATTCGTCCACCTCCTTTGCGATTTTCTCAAGCCCTTGTAATAGGCTAACACCAGCCTGAGCACAAACTATAAGCAAATCGATGACGATCGGAAGTTCTCTGAGGATCTGTTGTTTTCTTTTCGCTGCACGCGAAGAAAGAAAGAAGTTCGGAACCAGCCACACCAGCACAGCAGCAGGCAAGGTCAAGATCAGGTTGATCGGGTTGCTTGCTGATGCTAATAAACCGAGTAGCAAAAAGGTTCCTGATAGAGCCGCTTTGATACCGGTAAAGATTGCAAGGTGTTGTGGTGTTCGGTAGTTTGCCTCAGTCAATAGGACAGTCGTCCTTCGATCGGCGACAGCTGGAAAAGTGCTGAGGACGATCTCTCCAAGCGCCTTGAGTGCCAGGAGAATCATTGAATCTTTTGGCCGTTCTGCGGCGGTGCGATTGTCTTCTTTTCGTGCTCTGATGCGCACCTGATAGGCGTCGACATATTGTGCGAACACTGGTCTGAAAATCAGTAATCCAAAGATTGCCATTCCGGCAAATGTCAAAATCGATATTAATGTATTGGACATAGACACTCCGTTCGTCTGTAGCCTGGTCGCACTTTTGACAATAAAGAATTCCTGTTGATCGTCCCTTGCGAGATTGTTGAAAATTTGCATAACGAGCATTTTCACGATGGTCCTGGTCCGCTTCAGGGAATAGTTGAGTCATGGCGGCAAAGACCTCACAGCTCAAACTTGTGCACCGTGTACTTCTGATGGTGGCGGTTCCACTTGTTTTTCAATGTCTTTTTGTCGTGGTTCTAGAGTCGGCCTGGCAACAGACCCGGGCTGCGCGGCGCACCTCTGATCGCACGGCACGGCTTCTTGCCGTCGGTCATCGCACTCTGTCCAGCATCAGGCAGCTGCAAATGATGCGGCGGCTGCAAACATATCCGTCGCAACAAATGGATCAACTCAATCTTCGTATACGGTCGGATCTTCGCGAGCTGTCGTCACTGGTCAGCGTAGGAAAGCCGTTTCGACCTGAAAAAGAGCAGTTTCATTCCGCTCTTGCCTTGCTTCGACCGTCCGGTATCGCTGACGGTGCTATCGACAACATTGAGACAAGCCTTGCTGATCTGCTCGCCAAAGTAGAGACTCGACTCATGAAAAACTTCACTGATGACAGTGGCATGTCCCTCGGGAATCGCAGCGATTATATACTCTGGGAGCAGCAGGTTCACCACTTCCTGGCATTTGGATTTACAATCAATTTGCTCATCTGCATTCTTTTAGTTTTTCATTTTTCGCAGAATGTGTCGAAGCGCTTGCATACGATCATGTCCAATAGCGATCGTTTTGCTCAGGAAAAGGAGTTGCTGCCGCCCGTTGAAGGCAATGATGAAATAAGCGAGTTAGATAGAATGTTCAGAGTTATGACAGATTCAATCGAGCGCGCAAGAAAGAGAGAGCGCCAATTTCTTGGGATGGTCAGTCATGATCTGAGGACTCCGTTAAATACAATTTTGGCGACGCTCAACTCTCTCGAGTCTGGATTATATGGCTCGCTCAGCGAGACCGGCGTGAAGAGGGTGCAGCAATCAGAAAAGGCTATAGAAAACTTGAGCAGGCTCACCAATGATCTGCTCGATGTCGAAAAACTGTCCTCCGGAACAATCGTACTGCAGCTTCAACCGACTCCTTTGATGAAGGTTCTGGATACAGCTATTGCGGATTTAAACGGATTTGCAGACTTTAAAACTGTTGGTATCACCATTGAGGGCAGAGTTGATGTCAATGTTATGGCTGACGAGCAGCGCTTGCTTCAACTATTCGAAAACCTGTTGTCTAACGCTATAAAGTTTTCCCCTGAAAAAAGTGAAGTTCGTATCAAGATTCTAGAACGCGATCGTCCATTTATCGAGGTGCAAGTTATCGACAGCGGATGCGGTATCGCAACTCGCGATCAACAGTCCATATTTGAGCCGTTCGTCCAGGTTGTTGACGAATCGGGTAGTCGAGCACAGGGCGGCAGTGGCCTTGGCTTGGCAATTTGCCGTTCGATCATTGAGGCGCATGGTGGAAAGATTAGTGTGCAATCTGAATTAGCGAAGGGAGCTACTTTTAAGGTCAGACTCCGGTGTGCTGCCAACGCAGTGGCTAATCGAAATTGAAGTCGACCAGCCAAATAGTTTAATTACACTTCTAAGATGGAACATCTCTGCGCAGGTAGTAAATCTCTTGGAGCGGAAGGTCAGATTTATGTTTGCCAAAAAACAGCTGCCGGTGTCCCAATTTTATGCAGTCCGGAATTTCTTCTCGTTATGTAGCCAGGGAGAAGGCGATCGGCTCCGTCATTCTAACAATGCAGAAATCAAAAGGAATAGTAGCCGGCGCGTCGCGACAGCAATGGCGCTGATGCTGATTGTTTCCTCGATGCCGTTATCCGCCCTGGCAGAGGATTCGAGTTGGCCATCGGAGGATAGCTCCAAGCCGGCTACTTCGGAGCCCGCTTCGCAAGATGAGGGGTGGCGCAAGGACGTGGAAGCGAAGGATGTAAAGCCCAATCCTAAGCCGTCAGCTTCTGAGCGGCAACCCGAGATTCGTCCTCATGCAGTCGCGCCGAGTCAGCCGAAAGCCAAGACCACTACCCTGTTTGGTCGAATAGATCAAATCGCCGGTGAAGCCAACGTTTCCATGCCGGTTTTGAAGGCGGAGACGGCGAAAATGGACACCTCCAGGCAGCCGCCCTTAAGGGCCGCTGCCAGTGAAGCGCGTTTTAGCGGTACCGTCGCGACCTCTTTTCCAATGGATTTTTCAGGTACCTGGGGAGGCACGATTCGGGTCTGGCGTTTCAGCGTGGCACCACTCTCTTATGAGATCGATGCGGCTGAATCGAATAAGCTTCGATCCATCCTTTCGCCGGGCACCGCGGGTGATGTCAATTTCGTATTTCGGAATGAGCCCACCGGAAAGATCGATCTGGAGCCTGCCCAGGTACGAATTATGATTCCGGCCAGTCAGTCATATTCCTATCAGCAGATGATGCAGGGTGGCGGTGGAAATCTCGGCAGCATGGGCGGCATGGTATCGCAGATGATGGCCAACATGAAGGTGCCGGTCGTTCTGCACTTCGGCACGGTATCCACAAGAGGTAGTATGGAGGTCGGGGTATCCGGTAATCAGATCGATCAGCAGGTAGTCAAGAATGAGATCCGCCAGCTCGCCTCCAGTGTTGTCGAAGAGCAAATCGTCACCAGGAACTCTTCCGTTCAAACCAGCGGGCGAGGGGAAGATGGTTACACCGAGAGCGTAATGCGTTTTACACGTCAGTCGCCTACCCAGCTTTATGTCTTAGCCGCATCCGTAGACTATGACGAGCACGGCAGATTCCTGCGAAAACTGATCATGTATGGCAACGTGGTCCGTGGGCAAGTGATGAATACCAGCCCCTATCCGTCCGGAATGGGCAATATTAGCCAGGTGATAGGCGGTGGCGCAGGAGCAGGAGGAATGGCTGGACTCTCGAGCATCTTGAACAGTATGGGCGCAGCTACAGGTGGTGCGAGCAACTACTCTTCCAGCATGGAAAGCTATGCCAATAATCCGGAAATGAGAGAGTATCTAAACAATGCTGGAGGCAGTCAATCCCACATGGAGGGGTTCGGTCAGCTCATGAATAGTTTAAATATGCTGTCCCGATGAACGCGCAGAGCACGATTATTTGATATTCTATGCAGGACTTGTCCAGGGAGAAAAGTTATGGTCATTCGCCACTCGAAATTGTTGTTACTACCGCTAGCAATTTCAGCGCTCTTGATATCGCCTGCGCGCGCAGCAGGGGAAAGCGAGGCTGCCGCCGGCTCCGAAAAGTCGAAGCCGTCTATCGAGGAGATGCGAGGGCACCGGCGGTTAATGCGCGACGAGCTAATGATCCCCTCTTTGAAGGGTATTCGCGGAATTGCCTTTGGCGTGCCTGGGCATAGCCCGAAGGATTTGCAGCTCGAGGAGGCCATCGAAGGTCGACTAAAGCAACTGCCGATTCTAGTCAAGAAGTATCAAGATCTGGAGAATGGTGTTACAAAACCGATTGATGCTTTCTTGCAAATCAAATGTCTCGGTGCCGGCACTCGATTTGCTGTTGTTGAGCTCACTTTGACTCAGTGGTGCAGTCTTAATCGTGATCCCAACATCACGGCTCGGACGATCACCTATACCGATCAGGCGGTTAGCAGCCAATCTATGATGAAGAACACGGCGCTGACCATGGTAGATCAATTCATCATCGATTATCAAAAAGCCAATTCGGTAGGCTATAAGCTGCCCAGCTCCTCGATGGCATCGACGGCATCGACGACTTCGAGCGAGAGCACCGACAAGCAAGCCTCGGACGACAACCACAAGAAGAAAAAGAAAAGCAAGAAGTCGTAAGCTTCGTCACCAGATTTAGTGGCACACAGAATTTGATTCTACAGGCTGATGAATGCCTGGGTCATGAGTTGATGAGCTGCTTTATCCGCGGTCGGATCAGTTCGATTGACGTATTGAAACTGATAGCCGGCTTCGACTCTCAGTTTGCGATTGATCTGTCTTCCAATTCCACCATAAAGCCGGTTTTGATCGATCCCGGCGTTAGGTCCATTCTCGAGCGAGTTTAGATTTATGAAAAGTTCGTCCGATGTGACGAGATACCAGTCAGTATTGCGAAATGGCGTGGCTATTCGAAGCAGGTAGCGCAGTCTGTTGGCGACGCCATCTCTGTGTTGGATGAAGCGTTGTTCGCTCCTCAGCCTGTGAAGAGTCTGGAATCGTTTGAACAAAACATGACCGACGCCGACTTGCTGATAGGGTCTAAACTCTTCGAGCCGAGTCGGTGGATAGTTATTGACGTAAGCAAACCCTTGTAAGATCTCTATACTAGGTCGGACTCTCCAGCCTAACGCCGAGCGCAGAAGATATTGATCCATTCCATCCAGCCCATCGGTTAGTCTTGAATTAGACTCGAGATATCCACGAATTTTTCCTTTCACCGGAAAATCGAGGTATACCGGTTGCCACCACTGGAATGCCTGGTCGATGGCGCAAGCCGGCAAGGATGACAGTATCCAGGTCAGCGTGCTCAGAGCCATTGTGCAGAAAAAACGGTGCAAACTATCGACTCCAAATTTACACTTGTGGGGATGTCGTGATATTTTAATCGACAGATTTTTCACCAGTCTTGTCTGAGTCTAGATTTTCTCCTGGCTACTCATCCATCCCTGGGTCCAGAAGATAAATGTGGTTATGACGATAAAGAAGAACATAACTCCAAGCGCGAAAGGATAACCGAAATAC
>CAZISK010000384.1:0-7527 GCA_964541355.1 uncultured Candidatus Obscuribacterales bacterium | reverse complement strand
CACCGTTGGCTCCGAGCAGCTTTACGGAGGTATTTGTACCACCCGAGTTGAATATCCCCGAACGAGAGGAGAAGCAGGATGTCTCGAAGCTGGAAAACCTCGACGATGCATCTATCGAGAAGATGGTAGACCCTTCGGTTACCAACCTGGATATCTCGAGATGTGATGCTACGGACAAATGTTTTATCTATCTTGCAAAAATGAAGAAGCTCAGGGAGCTCAATCTCAGTCACACCAACGTCAAAAGTCTGGTGAATGCCTCTAACTTGAAGAATCTTACTCATCTGACTTTGAATTACACCGAGATCGAGGATAAGGCGTTGAGCAATCTGTCAGGACTTCATGAGCTAAGAACCTTGGCAGTGGCTAATGCTCGGAAGTTGACGGACGCTGCATTGGAGCCAATAGCAACGTTGGCTTCACTTGAGCGGCTCGACTTGAGTGAAACCAGACTGGCGTTCGACAACGTTGAGAAATTGTCTAGACTCAAGAAGCTTAAGTATATTGACGTCTCTAACACGCGGATATCTGCAGATAAAATCAGATCTTTAGCTTCGTTACCAGGCATCTCGAAAATCCAAACAAGTCCTGCGATGCTATCGGGTAAAGAGCTTAAGAGTCTCAGATCAGCATATCCTCTTGTCTCCTTTGAAGACCAACCGTCACTACATACTGAGCTTACGTCACGGGTCGCCGCTGCCAGGAGGCAGGGCGATCAATCATCAGTGGCCGAATACACGAAAGAACTATTGAAGCTCTATTCCGCCAATAACAAAAAAGCCGACGTTCTGTCCTGTCACCTGGGGCTCGGGGATAGCTATTATATAAATGTTCAGTATGGCGAAGCCACAAACGCATATCAGAGAGCTCTCAATCTCGCTGATAAATATCACGATCCAGTCATGAAGCTCCGTGCCATGGATGGATTGAATCGAGCCCAAATTGCAGTAGTTGTGACGAAAGGTCTCCGGGTGCCTTCAGCGCTCCTAGCTTCTCTAGATTCAGCGAATGACCTTGCTGAGAAAGTGTTGCCGCCGAGATCTCGGGCTATGGCTACCAGATGTGTGTTTGCGGCCGATCTGTACAAGACCCTGAGGATGTATACAGTCGCGCACAAGTGGTATCAGAAAGCGAAGAATGGATTTAGGGCTTTGAACTCGAAAGAGGGTGATGACAACTGGCCGTACTGCGCGCAGTATCATCTTCATTATGGTGATTGCCTCCATAGTGAAAGGATGTACGAGCAGGCCGGGGGGCAATTTCGATTAGGTCTGGATATGTTTCGCACATCGAAGCAGATCCCAGATCCTCTGGTACCATCGATTGCCTATGGCTACGTGAATTACGGCAATTGTTTCTTTATGTTGGGGAAACCGGAAAGTGCCCTCAGCATCAGCGATGAAGGATTCGCCTATTTTGCCAAGAGACCGCTGGCGCCCTCAGTCAGAAAGTTGATGCTAGTACATCGTGCAGTCATTTTGAATGCTTTGGGGCGAAGTGCGGAGGCGGAAAAATTGGCGGAGTATTCACGAGCAGTGGAAGGCAAGAGATAGTTGATGGAGAGCACAGACTCTAATCGAGAGAATAAAGAGTCACCGGATTTTGTCATTGGCACAACCGTGTTCAAAAAATACAAAATCCTGAGCTATCTCGCTTCCGGAGCGAAGGGACGTGTGTATAGGGCACAGGATATTCTACTCGATATCCCGATCGCTTTGAAGGTTCTTATTCGCGATTCAGGCTCCGATCGGCAGATCGTGCGCTTTCAGAGCGAGGCAAAGCTCGCAAGTAAACTGCGCCACCGTAACATTGCCACCATATACGATTTCGGACTGTATGAAGGAACTCCTTATCTTGCCATGGAGTTTGTCGATGGAGAATCGCTTCAAGACTCCCTTGATCGCGATGGTCCGCTACCTCTAAGTTATGTTGTCGAGGTATCCATTCAAGTTACCAATGCACTCATATACGCGCATTCACAAAATATTGTGCATCGCGACATCAAGCCCGCCAACATTGTGGTGTCGAACAAGAATACCGAGCCTATAGCAAAGATCCTCGATTTTGGTGTTGCCAAAAGGCTCGACGTCGCTCTCACTTCTCAGGATGGCAAAGTTACTTTGACCGGCGATCTGCTAGGAAGTCCTCTCTACATGAGTCCGGAGCAATCGAAGGGCGAGAATCTCACTCCGGCTGCCGATGCCTATTCCCTTGGATGTATGATCTGGACCTGTCTTGTAGGAGAGCCGCCGTTGAGTGGCGACACGATAATGGAAACGCTCGCGCTAGTGCAAAACAAGACGCCTGAATCGATTAAGACGCATGTTGAGAACCTTCCTCAAGAGCTTGTAAATGTAATCGATCGACTGCTGGAGAAAAAAGCTGACCTTCGACCTGGACTCGAGAAAGAGGTATTGCCGCTGTTGCTCAAGCTTCAGGAGCCATTCCCATTGATTGACGCATACGTGAATGTGGATCGCATTGCGCAACAAGCAAGCCAACCTGCCACAAGTCATTCGATGAATTACAAAGCCTTCAGTCTATTTCTGCTGGTTGCGCTGGTCCTCTCTGTAGGTGTATTTTTCCGACTAAGTCCAATAGAGCAACCGCATATGGTGCCAGTTGAACTTGCACCGTTCAGTGTAGGTGCAGGAAAATCGTTTAGAGCAGGATTAATGGTCAAGGACAATTCGTTGATTGTGTATGACTCTACTGACAAGGAGCTGGAGCGTTATTCAGTACCAAAGAACATTGAGGAAGTCCAGGTCAGAGATAGTGACCTGACGGATCGCTGTTTCAGTGTTTTTGCAACTTATCCGAAGCTGAAAAAGATTACTATTATTAATTCCGACATTCGTGAACTGGATGGGCTGGACAAGGTGACAGAACTGGAGGCTCTCAAGATTACTCGTACGAGGATTACGACCAGGTCAATGGATCGCATTGCTGGTTTGAAAAAATTGAGGCAACTCTTTCTGTCGAAATCTGGGAATCTTACAGATGCTGAGCTATCCAAGATAGGCAAGGTGAGTACGCTCGAGAGCCTTGGACTCAATAGTTATCGCGATTTGAAATTCAACAATGTAAAGGGCTTGCTGAACCTGAGAAGGCTTAATTCATTGGATGTGAGTGAGAGTGAAATTACCGTCGAAGGTGTGCGAAAGATAGTCTCTGGGCTTCCTGATCTGGCGACTATTGTCATCACTGATTGCCCAAAAATCTCGACAGAACAATTAAAGGCTCTTGCTTTAGAATTCCCAGACAGAATGTTTTTCCCCGACGCGAGCTTGTTATCAAAGCTGCAGGTTGAGATTCAGGCGGCCTCGAACAACGAAAATTATCCGGTTGCGATCGAGAAGGCTAAGCAGCGCGTTGGCTTGTTAATACAGGTTGGTGGCGAACATAATCCGGAGCTCGTCCATCAATACGACAGTATTGGGCTCTTTTATGCGCGCCTGTCTGATTTTGACCAGGCCAGGCGATGGTACCGAAAGGCGCTTGAACTCGCGCTCCTGAAAGGTAACACTGAAGAGCAGTTGCATGCATACTCTGGACTTGACCATGTAGCTATCTATGAAGCTCATAACAAGTTAGATCCGAAGCTCGAACAATCATTGATGAAGACTCATGCATTCGCTGAGCGCACAATGTCTCCCACATCGTTAGGTATGGCGTCTCGATTGGTACATATGGGCGATACGTACAAAATTTGTCGGAGATTCCCCGAATCTATTCTTTGGCTCAGGAAAGGGTTAAGTGTCTACGATAAATTGAACGATCCGAAAGCACCGCCACTAACGGCTCAAGCGCATATCCATCTGGCAGATGTGCTGTTGGAAGTAGGCAAGCTAGATGAGGCGGAGAAAGAGACTACGATCGGAATAGAGCAGTTTATCGCGCTTCCAAGGTTGCCCGGGAATTATCGCAGCGATTATTGTCATGCCTACGCCTCATTGGCCCGGATCGCTGTTTGCAGGCAGGACTACCAGCGAGCACTCGAACAGAACGACAAGGCATTCGCTGAAATAAAACGCCTTAACGTAGTCGCCCAGAGAGTTCTGCGCGAAGTCTACAAACAGCGTGCGATGATTCTGACCAAGCTTGGACAGGACGACGCCGCCGCCGACAACCTGAGGACACTAAGGTATCACCTCGGCAAAGATCAGAATTAGACTTTCTAGATGTCCTTTTTGAAGGCTTCTGCATATCCGGTCATCTCTACATAGCTTCTTCCGTTTACCGCTTGCCCCGCCATGTCACCTGTAACGTTGGCGGAGCCTTCCCAATAGGTGACGCCGGTCGATCGCTTGGTCAATAGCTCTTGATCCAGGCTTACAGGATTAAGTCTGAGGTTGGTACGAAGGCTGGGGATCTCGATGGTCCAGCCCATGGGATAGACTCCGCGGCTGTTTGGGCTCTTCCAGGTGGATTTTGACTTTATCGTGAAGTCTGACAGGGCAAGATGTTTGATCGAGCCATCGGTACTAATTACGGTACCACTCGAATTCTTGTCGAGAGATCCATCCCTTCTTCTCATAACATATAGCATCAGCTCCGTGTTGTTATCTAGCTGGATGCTGTACCAGTCCCAGCCTACCTGTTCTTCAGTCAGTTGATTCGAGCCGAATTCGTGATCCATCCAGGAAAGACCGGAGGTGACACGTTCCGATGTTCCATCTATGGTTATTAAACCCCTGGTATCAAGCCTGGTCATTGAATAGTAGTGTGATGCACATCCTTTGCATGATGCCTTTTGGCTCACACCATCTTTGCCATGCACTACTGGTGGTTTCATCGACTTGAGCAACAGGCTGATGGCTATGCCTTCGCTTTCGGCTTTGAGCACGTAGTTGTCACCCAGCTGTTCTGCCGACCAGCCCTGGTTGCGCACGGAGAATACATTGCTTGACGCGGAGGCAACAGGCAATCCGCTTCGACTCATCTTTTCGAAGTATCGAAAACGACCGTTTGTTTCATCTGTCAGAGCAAAGTGGGCCAGGTAGACGTTGCGTGGCAGCTTTTTGTCGGCATTTGATTCATGCTCCAGTCCATGGCGAAAGAACGTGAGCTCGTAGCCGAATTTCTTGCCGCTCTCGGTGTTTAAATGACCGGTGTAATACCACCACTCTGTCTTGAAGTCCTCATGCGCGGCGTGATCTCTGGGAAATTTGTAAACGTAGCCGGGTAGCGCTTGCTTGAATGATCTTGCCATTCCTGCCGGTGCCAGGATCAGGGCAGTCGCACACAGAAGCAACAGCACCTGCGCCAGCAAGATTTTTGAACGCTCTCTATTCTGTGGGCCACTCATCGCGTAGTACCTCCGGTGCCATGGTGCGAGCGGCTTGTTGTGCTACAGCTGCGACGACAGCCGATAACGGCACCACAAGTGCAAACGTGCTCTAAACTTGAATCACTCATCGCGCACTACCTCCGGTGCCTTGGTGCGAGCCGCTTGTCTTGCCGGAATGAAGCCTGCGGCAAGAGCCGCCAATAGTACCAATAGCGACGACTCGGCAATAAAATCCCATGGTATCTCAAGTTGAACCGTCCAACCAAACGACTGTCTGTTTATAACATTGACAAGAAGCAACGACAAAATGCCTCCCACGAAAAGTCCGGTGCCGTTGCCCAAACAGCCAAGCAGGAAGGACTGACCGTATACAATCGCTTGAAGTTGACCGCGCTGTGCCCCCAGGTATCGGAGAATGCCGAAATCTCGTCTAGACTCGAAGGACAGCGCGAGCAGTGCATTCATCACGGAAAGCAGCGCGACCGTGACAGCGATCGTGTGAAGCGCGTACGTGACTGCAAAGGTTCGATCGAATACGCGCATGGCTTCTTTTCTGAGCTCTCTGGTGCTGCGAATGCTGATCAGTGAATGACCGCTCACAGCGCTCAAGATCTCCGACCTCGCCTTCTCGAGATGGGCATCTGGACGAAGATATACAGCGATGCTGGTTAAGGAGTGATCGTCGAAATACTTCTTATATATTTTTCTGTCTATCACCACTTGTCCAAGATCGCTCGAATAGTCGTAATAGACCCCACCGACGGTGAGTGCAACGATGCCGTTGTCGGTCGGAACCTCGATTTTATCTCCGATACCAGCGTTCCTCCTTATGGCAAAACTTTCAGAAATCAGGCACGACTTAGAATCTAATCGGGAGAATACTCGATCAATCGATTCGCCGGACGTGAATCTCAACCCTCCAAATCGCTTGATGATGTTGAACTCTCCACCTGATACTATGGATGGTTCGCCATGATAAAGCATGCGTTGTTCGACGAATCCATCGACGGCAATTACGCCTGGCAGCTTTTGAATCATGCCCAAGACCGACTCACTCAGGCGCGCCTGACGACTGCCTCGTGCCCGAGAAGAGCTTTGAATCCAGAGGTCGGCCTTGAGCGTTTGATCCACCCATGCTACGACGGTGCTGCGGAAGCTCGAAATCATAATCGCCAGGCTGATCATCATAGAGATGCCGATCATCAGGCTGGCAATTGCCAGCGAGGTGCGACCACTCGCTCCATACAACGATCGCGCTGCCAGGATCGCTTCCATTCCGAGAACTCGCCTGATCACGCGCCTGGTTCCGACCAAACCGAAAATCGACTTCACCAGGATCGGTGTGCAAAATGACATACCGACGATGGCACACAGCGCAGAGAGATATCCAAGAAATGGGAAGCCGTTGATCGGCGGTCCTTGCGCCGCCAGCCAGCAGCCGAGGAAAAGCGACACCCCGATGAGCGCCAGTCGTCCGGAAGAGTCGAGAACCTTCGATTCCAACGAGCTTCTGCGCACAGCTTCCGCCGGTTGGACAGTCGTCGCTTCGCAGATCGGCGGCAGTGCTGCCACCATCGTGATGACCAGACCGACGAAGAACGCTCGTAATAGCGAGGTCGGCTCCACGGAGGTCGATCCAAACGGATGTTGAAAATAGAAGTGTTCCATCGTTCCTGCGATGGCGGCAAGAGCGCCATCTGCGAACCCTACACCGCAAGCCACGCCTAGTGCGGAGCCCAGAACACCGAACGCCGCCGCTTCGCCCAGAAAGAGGGCGCTTACCTGCCGCCGCGGCAGACCAAGGGCTCGTAGCGTGCCAATCTCTGCTCGTCTTCTTATTACCGAGATAGTGATTGTGTTATGGATCAAAAACATGCCGACAATCAGGGCAATGAATGCAAGCGCAGTCAGGTTGTATTGAAACGATCGCGTCATCTTCTCGACGTTGTTGCCGCGGGAATCCGGTCTCTCTACAATTAATGTTGCCGGCAATGCCGACTGTATTTCCATTCGAATCTCATCAATGCGGTTATCCGGAACGATCAGCTCAATTTCTGAGATTTTGCCTGGGCTGTCCAGTGCGGCTTGAGCGTTCTCGATGTCGGTCGCGACAACGTTGCCGCTAAAGGCGCCACCAAGTCCGTTCTTCTCGAGCAACCCGCAGACGTGGAACTTGTGTTGGCGGTCGTTGACGGTGAGCTCGAATTGATCTCCGACTTTCAAGTTGAAGCTCTCCG
>CAZISK010000383.1:0-7539 GCA_964541355.1 uncultured Candidatus Obscuribacterales bacterium | reverse complement strand
GGCCATGCGCTTGGTATCTAAGCACATAGCCCTTTTCGCAACGATGTAATGTACGAAAACAATGCCAGCACGTCTCTGTCCGAAGGAGACAAGGCGACTATTCGACTGCTCTACCGAGCCGAGCCCAAATACTTTTTGTAGGTCGATGCTGTGTTCGTTGCCGTAGCGGTTTTTAATCAGTTAAAGCAAGGACGAAGTGAACACCAGTTCTAGTGTAACCGTCGTGCCCTGACCGGGTTTTGAATCGATTCGAAATCGTGTCGGGTAGAATGCGCGAATTATCTCGACGCGCTCTTCGATGCCCGGCAGCCCAAAACCTCCCTCACCCCTGGCTTTTTGATCTGTGGTGTCAAAACCTTTTCCATTATCTTCAATCTTGAAGCGTAGCTCGTTTTCCAGAGCCGTGATGCTCAACACGATGGCAGATGCCTGCGCGTATTTTTTGACGTTGTTTAAACACTCCTGAACAATTCGGAAAACATGGAGCTGCACCTGAGACGGCAATTCCGGAATGTTGCCCTCGACGTCAAACGAGCAGTCCGCCTGCGTGTCGTCGGCGACTTTGTCGATCAGGTCCTGGAGAACCGTCTCCAGCCCCCAATCTTTGAGATCTCTCGGCACCAGGCCGCTGCAGATATCTCTAATCGACCCGGTAAGCTTGTCCAGAACATCGTTGATCTGTCCCTGCTCGACCGTCGATTCGGAAGACAACTTGCGGCGAAGCATAAGTATGTCGGCAAGTACGCCGTCATGCAGATCCCTGGCGATGGCTGCTTGAGTCTCCTCTTGCTGATTGAGCAGCTTGTGTACGGCGTTTTGTTGAGCCAGCAAAAGATCGCGTACCAGATCCTCGGTCGGTTCGCTGGAGAGTGACACTGTGTCCTTGAAACCACGATCATCGCTGACTCTCGCCAGATTGTTGATATGTTCGAACTTGTTGCCGCTTTCAGCTGCCACTGCGTCCATCGCGGATAGGATTACCAGATCGCGGAAAAGCATTCTTACGAAATTGCGCACGTCTTTCCTGGTGACAGGTAACCCATACACCGTCCATGAGCTGCCTGTCCCGACCGAAGCCAGTCGCAACGAGAGCTTCCTTCTCTCTCTGGTATGTGATTCTTGTGGATTGAGTGCCATCGCAGACGGTGCTAAGTAGAAGTGGATTTTGCCGGTCTTACCTACAACCAGCAGTTGCCGGGACGTTGTTGCTATGCGGAAGTGGTTGATTGTGTCACCATTCGCCCGGCCGCTCTTGGACTGCTTTTTGTGAAAGTAATCCGATACAGTCACCCTTACCCTTTGTGCTCTTTTTTGTCCTGCTATGGTATTGAATGAGGTGCCGAGCTCGTTGAAGTCCGAATAGAGATTCTTGATCATTGCATCAGTAGCATCAGATGCGTGACCAACGTGGACATACTCGCCGCGCTGTCCGAAGGCAACGCCCAGCTCAACGTCGAAGTTGGTGGCGATCTCGGCGAGACGACTGAGCCAGAGTCTCTCCTCTTCCAGATCTGACTCGCCTCGACCGATAGTCTCATCTGTTGTTCGACTCTCCGCCGCCGACTGCGCAGTAAATTGTCGTTGCGCGAATGAGAGTGTGCTCTCCTCTGGAATCGCCTCCTGTCCTCGCGGATATCCGGACAATCTGATCAACAGGTTGCCGACCGACGACAGCAGCCTTGACAGGGCATGTCGATCCTTTGCGTGCATTAGTCGGAATCCAGCTTGCCATAGCCGTTTTCGACAGCCCAGGCGATGAGCTGCTCGCGGTTTTCCAGTCCCAGCTTCAACAGCAATAGCTCGCATTGCTTGCGCACCGTAGCTGGTGATGCACCACGCACCTCCGCGATCTCCTGATACTTCATCCCTCGTGAAAGCAGAGTGAGAACCTCTTGCTCCGCTTTCGTCAATTTTTCCTTGCCCATGGCGATGCCCGTCGATTTAACAATTTTGCCGCCGGCAGCCACGCTTCTAATTGCGGAGACCACGTTGGAGATGCTCTCCGACTTCAAGAGATAACCCGCCACTCCCAGGTCGATAATCGCTTGCACGAACGCTCTTCTGTTCTCAGCGGAGAACACGATCACTTTGGTGGATGGGAGCTCGCAAAATTTCTTGACGGTGCTTCTCGGACCTTCCGAGCCGGGCAGATGCAGATCGAGCAACACGATGTCGGGCGACTTCTCCTTTGCCAGGGTCAAACCGGATTGTGCATCAGATGCCAGCGCTACGACCTGGATTCCGGTCTCTTGAGAAAGTGCGCTGGCCAACCCTGCCAGAGTTGCTTCGTGGTCCTCGACTATAGCTACTTTAATCTCCGGGTCCATGGTCGGCTCCGCAAATGACGCGCCGATCTAAATTTATCCCGCATCGAGGCGGCATTAATCATGGGGCGGATAAAGGCTTGTTAGAAGACAGCTGGGTCAAGTTTTGTCTTTTCCTCTTTAAATTGCCGCATTTATCGCTGCCCCGCGTGATGTACTTGCAGTTTGAAGATTTGATTCGACGCACTTTAAAAATGCAGGCCCCGCCTGGGCTAATTTTACAGTTTCTCAGGAATATTCCCGGTTGTATTTTTTGCTCAGCGAGATATCATTTCAACGCAATTTTCAGGTTTTGATCAGGAGACGAATAAATGGAAATAAAATCTACAACCAACAAAAAGGCGCTGGCCATGCTAACAGCTGCTGCATTGACAGGAATGCTTACCGGATGTGGTGGTGGCGGCGACCAGTCGACAACCACTACAACGGAGACGACGCCATCCACGACGACTACGGCGACCGAAACGACCACCGAGACCAAGCCAGCCGAGGGTGAAGCGAAACCAGCCGAGGGCGAAGAAGCCAAGCCAGCCGAGGGCGAGACCAAGAGCGATGCCGGCACCCCTGCCGAAGGGGCTGCGACAGCCGAGAAAAATGAGTGTGCCGGCAAGAACTCCTGCAAAGGCAAGGGCGGCTGCACCTCCTCGGACAATGGATGTAAGGGAAAGAATTCCTGCAAAGGCAAAGGCGGTTGCAAGAACACCTAATTATCGCAAGGTAACATGGAAGGATCGGCAATCGCCGATCCTTCAACTTCCACTCTATTTCTGTCGGTATAAGCATGCCCGCCAACCGCTTCAATGGCTCTAGCGACCTTGGAATAGGCATAGGACTGCGAATTCCGCACTATGCCCATATTCTGGCGAACCACCCCAAGATCGACTGGTTCGAGATCATCTCCGAGAATTTCATGGTAGCCGGAGGACGTCCACTGGAGATACTCGATGCTGTTTTGGAGCGTTATCCGGTTGTTCAGCACGGGGTCTCTCTCTATTTCGGCTCGCTTGATCCTTTCGACAAGAATCAACTAGATAAGCTCAAGCAACTGGTGGCGCGTACCAAGACACCGTTCGTCTCCGATCACTTGTGTTGGGGCAGCTTCGACGGCGCAATCTCGCATGACCTCCTGCCTTTACCTTACACGAAGGAGGCGGTGAAAAATACAGCCGACAGAATCCGGTATGTGCAGGATTTCCTCTCGCTGCCCGTTGCAGTTGAGAACGTAAGCAGTTATCTCGAATACACCGATTCGACAATGACGGAATGGCAGTTCCTGGCGGAGGTCGCAGATAAGGCGGACTGCGGCATACTACTCGACGTCAACAATGTATTTGTTTCAGCCAGAAATCACGGGTTTGATCCCTACGTCTACCTCGACAACATTCCGCTCGAACGGACCGCCCAAATTCACCTGGCTGGACACAGCGAGCGCAACGGTTATCTTCTCGATACGCATGACAATTTTGTCAAAACCGATGTCTGGGAACTGTATCGACATGTCGTTGGAATCATCGGTCCTACCAATACCCTTCTTGAGTGGGATGCGCATATTCCTGACTTCGACGTCGTGCTTCAGGAAGCGCTGAAAGCGAAGGTGATTTTGTCTGATGTGCTCACAACATCAGCTCAGGGTTAAACATTTGCAAGAGTAACCACAAATGGTGCCTATTTCCAAAGCTAAAGACAAGGTCGAGCATTCCCTGGAGGAGTTGCAATCTTTCGTGTGGCAGGCTATCTCCAGACCGTTGACCGCCGACTTCTCTATGCAAGAGCGCTGGCTCGATGGCGGTGATTTGACGGTGAAATCGACAGAGTTCGTGCGAAGCAACTCTGCGCTTACAAGCTTCGAGCGTCTCGAGATATACAACCAACAATACTGGTATCGCCTGCTCGACTGTCTCGAAGAAGATTTCGCCGGATTGAAGGCGGTGCTTGGAAGAGAGAGATTCCAGCAATTGTCGATCGACTATTTGAAGGCGCATCCGTCCAGGTCGTTTTCGCTGAGAGATCTTGGTTGCGATCTGACCGGGTTTGTCCTGGCCCGTCCGGATCTTGTCGAACCGCATTTTGACTTATCCTGCCAGATGGCCCGGTTCGAGTGGGCGCAGGTTGTTGCATTCGATGGACCCGCCCTTGTGCCGATAGCTCAGGAGTATATCAAGGCTACGCCGCCTTATCAGTTGAGGGTTTGTTTGCAGCCATACATCACCCTTCTGGAGCTGAATTTCGCTCTGGACGAGTACTCGAATGCCCTGAAGCGCCGTAAGAGAGAGCACGGTGAGGCTGCCGCCGAGAGGCGGTGCTGTGCGGCGGAGGATATCGAAGAGGAGCCACCATGGACGGTGCCGGGAAAATTGTTCCTGGTTGTGCACCGGCACGAGAATTCGGTTTTTTTCAAGCGACTCGAGCCTGCCGCCTTTGCGCTTCTCACGGCGCTATCCGAGGGGCGCACTCTCACTGACGCGCTTGCCATCACGGTCGCGTTTTTAGAGAAGGAAGGTGAGAGCGTCGACCAGTTGGCAGTCAGCGTTCAGAGCTGGTTCGGGCTCTGGATGCGGTTGGGCTGGTTGTGCTCCTTCGAAAGAGCAAGCTGAGAAAAACGGTCTGACTGCTTGCCCTCAAGACTGGTTGACGAACTGGTCTGGGCGCCGAATTGACCGTCGGCTTTTTTCGATAGGGATTTCTGAAAGCAACGAGGTAAATTGCTTCAGGCTATGAGCGAAGTGGGTAAGAGTTGACGGAAGAGCATCCCGGGTTAGAGAGTTGCAAGACTGGTCGCAAACCTAGAAGGTAAGCGTCAGGCTCGCTGACGCAATGGTATTCGACGAGAAAAACTGCGATAGCGGACGAATCGCTCTTGTTCGGCCAGAAGAGTCGGATCAGCAGGTCTCATTCTGCTTCAAAATAAATGCCAATGCCGGCAAAGGGATTGCCATGCTGGGTCCGAGTCTTCAAGCATTGCAGATCATCGCCATGTCTGAGGCCGACATGAAAAGGATAAAGAATCGATTCATCAAAACCTGGGCCGTCATTTTTTACTACAACGATAAACTGAAAAGTCAGTGAGGAATGTTGCCGAGCGCCGAAATCGGTACCGTTAAATGAATATCTTTGGGTCCGGTCTCCGTGCTCATCAACTTGGGAATGAAAACGTCAGCAGCCGGATCGAGCTTATGTCCCTGGACGCTGATGTATCCGCGTGCCTCTTGTCCTGTCATGATCGCACGAACAGGGAACTTGACCTCAGCAACCTGGTCCGGCTGCCCGACCATGCGAACTATCGCTTTTGTCGAGCTCGGTAACGAAAGCTCCTGACCGGTTCCGTTGCGCAGTAAAACATTTAGTCTCACGCCTTTCGGTTTGACATTGATGCCGGTCAACTCGAGGTTGACGATTGGCGAGACCGCGGCGACCGAGTTGACGGCGGCTGGTGCGATTGATGTTAGTCCTGACGGATAGCCCGCATTCGCCGCGTCAAAACTTGCCGCGATCGGCTGTGCCATGGTAGGTGGCACAGCGGCGAGCGCCGGAGCGCTCTTGGCTGAGTTGTTGTCGAGACCTCTCAAACCAAGTGTGTTTTGAGGCGATGCATAGTCAGGGCTGGTAGCAGGGCTCGCGCTCGATGCCTCTGGTACAGGCGGCGCAGTGTTGGTGTCGCCTCCAGCGCGTGGCGATATTTCCCTTCGTGGTTTGTTGGCTTTTACTTTCTTCGATTTATTTGGCGGTCTGGATAGGACTGATTCGCGCAATTCCTGCAGCTCTTTGCGAGTGTTTTCGAGCTGCGACATGAGAGCTCTGTTTTGCGCCTCCAGGCTGTCCAGTCGCTGTGTATTTCCGGAGGCGCTAAGGGCGGCTGTTGCAGCAGCAGCTGAACTGTTCGCGCCAGATAGAGCGCCTTCGGCGCCGGCCTCTATACCGGCTGTCTGGGGCTGAATGACGGATGCAATCTGGCTGGCGGAACCGTTGGCGATGCCTGCGTTCGGTTGCTGGATGGCGGAGGCGGTCGTTCCGATTGTCGGTTTAGCTGTTGGAGTTGTCGCTGACTTGGGTGCAACCGATTTCTGCGCTACCTTCTTCGCGAAATTGGCGGCGGTCGGTTTGGCTGCAACCTTGACTGTCGCAGCCTTGTTTGCTGCTACCGTCGCAGTCGTCGACTTCTTTGCGATCTCGATCGTTTTTCTTGATACTGTATCTGGTGCGGGCTTGGCTGCGGCTTGCTGTTTGGCTACATGCTCTTTAAACGCTTTGTATGCTTTGTCGAGGTCTTCCTGTTTCACCTTGGCCAAAAGTTGCGGTGCATTATTGAGTATCTGAGGAGCCTGGCTGGCAATCGCTGCCATCTGGCTCGGATCCATTCCTAGCGATCGTGCGATTCCTGAGAGGGCCTGAGGCGACAAGGATTGAGCCTGGGCCAGTAGACCTGATAGTTGAGCCGGCGCCACTGGCGGTGCCGCGATGGGCGCCTCGCCTGACGCAGATAAACCGACCGGTGCGATAGCGTTCAGGCTCTGTCCTATGGATGGTGCCAACGGAGGCTCGACTTCGGCTACTTTCAGTATCGTTTCGGAACCACGAGTTGGTGCGCTCAAGATAGAATCTCCCAGGGCAGTGCCTGAGTTCGAGCCCGGTTGTGTGAAAGAGTTCGGACCAGGCGCGAAGACCGGATTACTGCCGGCCGTGCTTCCACCCAGGACACCTTCTAAGTCGCGTGCGCTCATCCCTTTCGGAAAAGCGGACGGATCGATGCCGCTAAGCGCGGAAGATGGTATAGAGCCACTTGCGTTTTCGATGTCGCCGGATAAAAGCCTGGAGATGTCATTGGCGGAGGTCGCGCCTTTGAACGATTTCTTCTTCGAGGAAGAGGCACCACCACCGGTGCCCGAGAGCAGCTTTTGAATATCTTTTGAAGTGATCAAATTAGTGGGCATGTCTGGAAGCTTAGGCAGATCCGGCAGATCACCCCCAGCCAGATCCAATCTTGAACTTGAACCTGAACTGTCTTTCTTCTTCGCGCCGATTTTTTCGAGAATTGTGTCTTCTTGCTTCTGCAGCTCTTTCTTTTGCACGAGCATGTAGTTACGCAAATCACCGAGGAATCCGGTCATATTCGCAACCGGATCGGCGGTCGGGGTTTTTGCATTGGGGTGCTCCGGCAAGCTAGGCAGGGCTGGACCCTCAGGGCTCTTTGCTTGTGGAGTGCCAAATAGTGAGCTCA
>CAZISK010000382.1:0-7568 GCA_964541355.1 uncultured Candidatus Obscuribacterales bacterium | reverse complement strand
ATCCTCTGCAGTCATAACTCCGCCACGGTGACCGGAATCTCCGATTGAAGGTCCTTGCCAGATGCGCTCCAGTCGATCGATCTGACCTCGTAACTCGCGTTCTTTTACGATAAGCCTCATCAAAGCCTCATCATCGCTGCTGGTGAGATGGCTGATATCGATTGGAGAATTGCTCAACAGATCCACTAGCGCCCGCGACTTAGCACGGCCGACGTACTCCAACGCCTCAACTCGTTTTCCAAGGGCGAGCGAAACACGGACCATGTTCTTATAGAGCTCTTCTCCGCGGTTGGCAAAACTGGTTTTCAAATCGTCAGTCTTAATGGTGGCTCGCTGTTCATCGAACAAATCTGCTGCACGAGCCAGATAGTCGAACGCCGGCTGCAACTGTCCGGTGCGCTCGCTAAGCTTTCCAAGATTGGTAAGATAAATGCGCTTGCCGAGCCGGTCTTCAACCTTGTCGCTCAACTCCAGTGCAGTAGAGTAATACTCCTGCGCTTTCGTTAAATCGCCCTTTTCAAAATAGCAGTCACCGACGCTATCCAGGTGCGAAGCTTGCGACTGTGCATCGTCATTGTCTCTGGCAATCTCTGCTGCACGAAGACAAAACTCAGTTGCCTTGTCAGCATCTCCCAGCTTCAGCCACGTCGTCCCCATGTTACCCAGCCAGATTCCCTGGTGGCGCGCATCTCCTGCTGCCTGCGATAGAGCGAGCGCTTGCTCATACCTGGCCAGCGCATCACCATACTTGCCGACCTCAAACAACGCATTTCCTTCGGATCCTTTGCAGATACTCATGGATTGCGTATCGCCGACGAACTCTGCCTCCAGATATGCAGTTCGGTAATAGACAATCGCCAGGTCGAACTTGCCGAGCTCCGCCATGCAGAGTCCCAAACTTCCATTCAGGGCAGCTTTATCAAGGGTCTCCTCCCTCTGATGAAGCGCATCTGTGAAACAGGCACAAGCTAGCTCAGCCCAACCACGGCTCAGGTACAACCGCCCCAGATCACGATATGCAAACTCCGAGATAGCTGGGTCTTTTACAACTACAGCAATGTCACATGCGTCGTGCAAATGCTTCATGGCCTGATCGAGCTTGCCCTTTTCACGGAGCAACTCCCCCAAAACGAGCTTGGCTTGCCCGATTATATTGTCTGCACCATGCAGGTCCGCCGTTTCGATACTTTCTATCAGCAAATCTTCGGCTTCTTCAAGATTTTTCAGCTCGATTTTTGTTACTGCTAGATATAGCAGGTATACGGCCAGATTAAATGGTCGCATCAGACCGCGACCGAGCTCCACTGCCTTCTGATACTGCTCACATGCCTGCTCGAGGTCCCCGTTTTGCAAGTACTGGCTAGCCGACTCGCCATGTCGGTCCATGTCCTTCAATTTTTCGGTTGGGTTGCTGGACTTATTGCCCATGACGACCTCGGAACAGGCGCTCTAAGATGATATGCGAGAATTGATTTTACCGCTCGTATTTATCCTAAACTGGGCATTTTTAGACAGATTGCGCTATTTGGCGTCACATCGTCCAGGCCAAGGGACTTGACCGCAGTCGAACGGACGACAAAATTAGATTACATCCTCTCATTTCCCAACTAATCAATAGCGATCAGGCTTCGCAGATCCGGCTTCCGACCCACAATCGCCGAAACGCACCCATATTCGGCTTCCCGACGACAATGCAAGGAGGGATCGGCAACCGCGGCTGGTTTAACCGCGCAAACTAACAGCTAAGAACCGAAATTCATCTGGCTTTTGTACGGAGGATAGGTCATGGCTTCGTTTTTCACAGACTGAAACCCGGCATTGTTCTTTTTCGTACCGTGATTCGGTTGTGTTTTGCCGCGATGCAAACCATTCTGGGAAATGGGATGGATGTTTTGCGGATATGCCGCGGGCATGCGCGAAAAATTGGTGTATCCGTTAGTCGTGCTGCGAAGGTAGCTGCGGAATCCGCCAGCCGGTAGGTTTGCCGAGGTGTGGTCGTTGCTGAATGACATTGGCGCCTGACCAGGGATGGCGCTCTTCCGGTTGCGAGCGCCTTTCAGGAAGCCCTTCATCGCATCTTCCGGAATAAGACTGAGCGGAAACGGCGGTGGACCAATTCTGGCATAGAGATCGGATGCCCCAGGTCCTACTACGTTGGGATTGACGCCGTTTTGAATGCAAGCCGTCTCGACCAGCTTGTTCATCTCGAGCTGCTCTTGCGGCGAGAGGCGCTGCGGTGGGAGTGGCTCGTCGTTCTGAGTCGGTCCCATGCTGGGAGCAAAGTTGAAGTGTTGCGGCTGCTGCGCGAAGTTGAGTGGTTGGTTGACGCGCTGTTGTTGATTGAAATTCGGATTTACAAACTGTTGTTGCTGTTGCTGAGGATGAGCAATCATCGGCATCGCCTGCTCCGCACACGGGTACCCGACTCTGCCTGGAACCGCAGGAGCGCTACCCGGTACCGCCCGCGGTGCAACTGGTCGAGTATATGTACTGGCTACTCGCGCCGCGGCTCTCAAACGCTGTGATTCGACGCGACGTTCGTGCGATTTCAAGACGAACTTGCCACGAGGCGACATAGCGGCCTGATCGTAAGTGTCAACCGAGCTGTAATACGGGGTGTACTCGGAGACGCCGCCATCAAGAGTGGTTGGTTGGTTGCTGTAGTCCATGGCAGCCGTCTGCGGTGCCAGAGAGACCTCCATGTCAGCCTTAGTTGGCAGTCTGCGGTTGGCAAGAAATGGTCTCAACTTCACACCTTTCGCGCTGAGAGCCTTTCGAGTAGCTACAGAGCGGGGGTCCGAAATGGAGACTTTACGACCTTGGCTGAGCGGCTGCGCCGGACCGGCTACCAATTGCACAGGCTCTTGGGAAGAGGGCTCCACAAGGCTCGATTTCAAGAAATCAGCCGTCGAAGACGGACGCCCATCTTGAGCGAACGCTGGATGTTGTGCGGCAACGGACAGTGTAGCCGCTACGTTGACTCCTACCAGAACTGCTGATACTTTCATTGGTTCCCTTCCGCCTTGCCAGACTCGATCGGACGCGATTGGTCGCAATGCAAACCGCCATTCACACCGTTCTTTGAGTTTAGGATTTCGGCAACGGACTGTCACTGGGAAATGTACGCATGAGAATGTGCGCAACGAGGTTCGGGTGGGGTAATTCCCATCATGACAACCATCTTGTTCGGACTCAACACCAGCGCTCTTTTTGCCGAGAGAAGGAAACTGAAAAGTGCCACGCTGCCATGATTCCGGCGATTTGTGGATTTATTTCCTCTTGCAAGAAAAGTTTGACCGATATCGGTCAAAATCCTCTGCGAAATTCGCACCACATCGTTAACCCCGCAAAAAAGTTTGACCGATATCGGTTAAAATCCTCTGCGAAATTCGCACCACCTCATCGTCAACCTTGCAAAAAAAGTTTGACCGATATCGGTTAAAATCCTCTGCGAAATTCGCACCACCTCATCGTCAACCTTGCAAGAAAAGTTTGACCGATATCGGTTAAAACCTCTGCGAAATTCGCACAACCTCATCGTCAACCTTGCAAAAAAAGTTTGACCGATATCGGTCAAAATCCTATGCGAAACATCCACATCCTATAGTCAACCTTTCTGGCGTTGCAGACAGCGACTCAAGCCAAGAATTTCAGGATGATTACTCCCAAACGAGTCTATATCCCACACCTCGAACGGTGAGAATATGCTTCGGCTGACTGGGATTGTCTTCTAACTTTTCGCGCAGGTAGCGAATATGGACATCTACCGTCCGGCTTTCTCCTAGGAAATCCGAGCCCCAGACCTGGGAGAACAATTGATCTCGCGAAAAGACTCTGTTTGGCTGCCTTGCCATAGCTAAAAGCAGCTCGAACTCCTTGAAAGTCAGATCGATCTCCTTGTCCGAAACCCGCACGGTTCGGCTGTCAACGTCGATATGCAACTCGCCGAGGCGAATTCCGGTCACCTGGCGCTGCGCATCAGGCGCCTCGCGCAGATGTGCTTTGACCCGAGCGACCAATTCTCGCAGCCGCACCGGCTTCGCGATGTAATCATTGGCGCCCAATTCGAGACCGACCACGGTGTCAATCTCCGAGGTTCGTGCCGTGAGCATGAGAATTGGCGTCTTTTTGTCCAGAGCGCGCACGCGCCGGCACAATTCGTACCCATCTATTCCAGGCATCATCAGATCTAGAATAACTAGATCAGGCTTATCCTTTTCGTACATCTCCATGGCTCTCAAACCATCATGCGCGAGACTTGTGTTAAAACCCTCTTGGCTCAACACGTACTGAATAGAATTGGCTATGTCCACCTCGTCATCGACGATGAGTATCTTTTTCATTTGTTTCTAAAAAGCTAACTAATAATCTTCATAGTATTATCGACAAGGGGAGCTATTAAATTAGACTTCGTCTGGTTTAAAACCTACATAAGTCTAGTCGAATCTGAGCATAATTGCAGGCTAACGAGATTTCAACGTTAATACTGCAAGGATTGAGTTAAAACCTGATGTACTTAGCCCTGAAGCCGAAATTTTCTTGGCGCCTAGCTTTATTCTTCGCTATTGCAGGCTTGTTGCCAACAGCCGGCTCAGCACATGCCAAAGTCGAGAAAAGCGCGAAACCACCGGCCCAATCTGTAATACCTGGACACATTCCGCTATTCCGCTGCTACCCACCGATGGTTATTCCGGTGCGCGTCGGGATCGTGCGAAAGGAAGCTCAGGCAAAGTTTGCAATTTGGGCACCTGGAGCGGTTTTCGTCGACGAGCGACCGGTGTTTGCTCTGAAACCGAGCACCATGTACCAGATCACTCCACATGAAATCAGAGAAATGGCGACAGGACGAAGCTTTTCGCTTCCACCTAACAAGAGAACCATAGTCTCGAGCCCTGATTACAGAATCTACTGTGATAAATGGTGGAGAGGCTGTCTTGAGATAGTAACGTTCGGCAGCTCTGTTACCGTAATAAATCTGCTAGATCTGGAAGACTACCTCCTCGGAGTTGTTCCTGCAGAGATGCCTGCAAGCTGGCATCTGGAGGCACTAAAAGCTCAAGCGATTGCCGCCCGAAGTTATGCCTGGGCGCATATGGGCACGGGATCGAAGTGGATGAAGTCACAGGGGTACGACCTCGTGCCAGACGTTCGCGATCAAGCTTACAAAGGACTTGCTCGAGAGGCGCCGTCAACGTTCAAGGCGGTCGCCATGACTCGAGGCATCGTTCTAAAAGACTCGGGAAGAGTAAAGGCGGGATTCTATCGTGCTACCGTCGGCGATGCCATGGAGAATCTCAATATCCGCAAAAAACATGTCCCCACCGGTAAACTAGAGAGCGTGACCGGCGTCCCAGAAATTCAGGGTGTCGCAGTGAAGCAGTGGGACGTCAACGGCAACGCGCGTAGCGTGCAGGTTATCGGAGGCAAGAAAACGCGGGAGGTCTACGGTGTCGCCCTCGCCAAGATGCTCGGTCTCGCCACAGCGGGCATTCTCGATGTACACGAAGAAGGCAGCGGCTGGATGTTCACTTACCGCGGACCAGGCAACGGCGCTCGCGGTCTGAGCCAACATGGTGCCAATGCTTTTGCCAACCATGGTTGGCGTTTCGACCAGATCCTGCAACAATACTATCAAGATCCTGATGGTCGACTGCGTTTAGATTATCTTGACCATTACAAGGCTGCTATGACGATACGCTTTCCACCACCACCAAAGCAGAAGCCAGAGGAAAAACCAGAGCAGGAACCGGTCGAAGAGGGAGCGGAAGAATAGCCCTCATTTTCCCGCGTGTAATCCCATATTGTCTATTTTCCTGGAGATGATTGTTCAGACCCGTCGATTCAGATAGAATGCTTTGACTCAACTTCGGAGCTGTTATGCCAAGAGAACATATTCACACTGACTTCATGGACCGGCAAGCCAAAGAAAATGCCAAGTCTGGTACCGCCCGCGGTTTCTTCATCGGATTTGGAATTCTTGCGCTTGTTGGTGTCGGATTTGGTGGCATGCAAGCCGTTAACTACTTTAGCAATTTTGAGTCGAATCAGTTTAAACGTAACGTCGCTATCAATCTGAAGTCACCCAAGGTGGTCGGAGGAAAGGCAGTCGTATCGGTCGACCTCAAAAACTCCAACGCCTTTGATGTATCCAACCCCGTGTTCAATTACTCAATCGAAGGCAAAGACAACAAAGTGATCTCGAAAGGACAGGTCAGCGTCGAAGGTATCGTTCCGGCAGCGGATCGCCGAACATTCGATGACGTGCCGCTCGGTGAAGTAACCGGACAGCCCGCTCGCATGCACAGTGACCTCGTGAGCTTGACAGTCAATAGCGAAGTACGACCGCTTCCAAAAGGATATCCGGCTCGCTTTACCGGTGCAATGCAAAACACGGGAGCAGCACTGATTTCAGCACTAAAGCCACTGGTTGAAGAACAACCTGAATTCGAAGCCGGTCACATTGCGCTGGGTCTCGCATACCAGGAGCAGGAAGACTGGGCCAACGCTTTGAAAGAGTTCCAACGAGCATCAGAACTCAATCCCAAAAGCGCCAATGCCAAATACCACGAGGCTATGGTCTTCGCTCACGAGAATAAACAGAAGGAAAGCGAAGCGTTATTGAGAAAGGCAAGCGATCTTAGTCCCCAGGATCCAGCGATCCAAAAAGCGCTCAGCGCCAACGGCGCAGCAACACCAGAACCAAGCGAAGCGGAAGAATAAAGTTCAGTAGCGCGCGCGATGAGGGGCGCAGACCGGATGCATCGTTTGCACGGTGGACTTTCGTTTGGAAGAGGGCATGGGTTGCGTCGCTAACAGCGGGCTTTCTTTGACAGTCTCACGCAATTGGGCCGCAGTCTTCTGGTCTCGATCCATAGCCGGCAGCTTGGATGTAATGGCGGCTTTTACTTTGGAGAGAGGGTTGAGTTTTGTCTTCGTTCCGGCAGGCTCGTCGATCGGTGAAAGATCATTTTGTGTCTTTGCGCTCAGAGCGCCTGCCAAAGATTCCGGCGCCACCAGCATTGCCGACGCGATGTCCGATGCCGTGGTTTTGTTGCCGAGACTGCTGGCTAGTGGATTTCGCTGAGCGACGGCTTTGGCGTATTTGTCAGCAGAGAGCTTATCAAGCTGCAAGGTCGTTTTCGACCTGTAGGGACGTTCCGAGCCGGAGGGATTAATAGAGGCGAAGGAAGATTCAGCCGTTTCGCAGACGGGTACGGACTTCTCGTCGGCTGTCGTAGATGCGAATGCATCCGCTCCAGATGCGCGCTCGAGAGTGGTGGATTCGCCCCCGAAATTCGTGTCGGCCGGTCTGAGCACAGAAGACGCACGTTGAGGGTCAAGATACGGCATTCGAGTAGTTGTCTTCATTGAGGCTGGCTTCGGAAAGTCTGCCTCCGGTTGAATGAGTTCGCCTCTCGTGAGCCTCGCGAGCGGCGCAGGTGGAGAACCTGCAATCTCATCGATAAGCACCTGGAAATACATATCTGGATTTTGAGGTCGCATTGTAGGTGGTGACATATCGATTGGCGTCGCCACATTAACCGATGCTTCCAACAATGTCACGGTCA
>CAZISK010000381.1:0-7586 GCA_964541355.1 uncultured Candidatus Obscuribacterales bacterium | reverse complement strand
AAATAAAAATAATATGCTCTTTAAAATACTAATACATTTAATTGTCTAGAAACCGAGAGCCGCGTGGTCCTTGGACCACGCGGCTCTCTGCGGTTGTGTTCGGTTCGCTGAGTTAGGCTCAGTCGGTTTGAGAAAACTCTGTCAGGCCAGGCTCGCTACTCGATTGAGTATGGCCCTGTATTTGATTACCTCGCTGTTTTGCGGGTTGAGCATGGACAGCATGGAAAGGTGGTTTTCCAGATCCTTTGTTCTGTTGACGAATCTTTCCGGATTGATGCTTGCCTGGTGAAACATGGCGCGAATCATGCGGCGCTTGTCTCGCGGTAAATTGGGACGCTTGTTGACGACCAGCCCGGAAACGATCTGGGCTGAGTTGCGGCGCAAGAATCTGGTCTTTCGCATATTGAGACGGAAGCCTTCCGAATCCAGAATCTCATTTAACATTTTCATATCTGCCAGCGTGAACATCGAGTCACCGGATATGGTGATGTCGTCGCAGTATCGTGTGTAGTTCCAGTCCTTCTCCTGGCAGAACTCGCTCATCTCCATATCGAGACTGTGTGAGATCAGATTGGCGAGATAGGGAGATGAGGGGGCCCCTTGTGGAAGGGACCCCATAAAAGTTGTAAGCTCGGTCAATACGCAGGCTACCGGAAAGGCAAAGCCGAGCCGAAGAAACAGTCCGAGCACACGCTCGGAAGAGATGGAAGCGAAGAAGTCTTCGATGTCGATGTTGAAGACGAATCGGCGACCGCAATGCGGCAGTGAGTTCGACAATATCGATTTTCCCGGACGGAACCCGGTGCAGGAATCCGGCAGCGGAATCGGACTGAGGAATTTCTTGATGATCAGTCTCTGCAGAATCTTAAGCGGCTCTTGTGGTGCATGTATGACGCGTTGATCGCCATTGCTTTTGCGCCTTTTGAAACGTCTATAGAACTCTCCACTTCTATAGACGAAGCGCAACAGCTCGAACTCCGAGGTGTTCAATTCGTCGGCCAGTTTGTTGAGTGTATTGATATCGTACATGACACCACACCGCTATTCGAATGTATTGGAGAAACGGGAGCACCCACGCCCCGCTAGGAATCATGCGCCAGATAACGCTCAGTCCCTTAACATTGACTCTTCGAGATTACCCCAAGAATCACCAGCTTCGATAAACTCCACTGGATGACACCACACCAAACTGGTTGACGAAACATCAACCTACACCGCCGAAGCGGTCCAGAGCAGATGGGTTCTCCCCGTTCCTCCAAAAATTTGTGTTTGTTGCACTACCCCAGTTCATGCAACATTCACAACGTGTCAGATCTAACTGCTTTTCGTTACGAAAGTCAATAATCCTGAGCTTAGTTAAGCGCATTCACACAAGCGGTATATATGGTGCCTGAGAATGAACATATGTGTTGTATCCAGATCAATGCTATGCGCCACGGTTCGAGGGGCGATTCGCAAGCCGGTTTTTCGAGTCTGGTTGATGGCATCAAAGCTGGTGTCGTGTATCGATTATATGTTTGGCGTATAGCTATCTGGATGAGTGCTTCGCGGAAATTCATGCATGGTCAGTCAGCTGCGCTAAATCTATAAAGGATTTCCGACACGGTGTCGAATCGGACGCCAGACTCGCGTTTCTCAAGGCATCACATGTGGTGACCGTTCCAGTCGCTGGTTGATCCGCACTGGCTTACTGTTCTGGAGAGACGTTGTCCGCCTGCTTTGTCGAAGTCCAGAATGAGATCAGGCGTTGCGGCCAGAAGCGCGACGGTAAAATCATCGCCGCTTCAGTGACCTCGAAATTGATCACTAGAGGTAGGAAAGAATGCGTCAGGCAGTTGGTTGGCAGGTGCTGCGGTGGAATGAGGCAGGTGGCATAGTAAACCTCTCTGCCGTACGTGTATCGATTGGGCAGCTCCTTGCGCAGAATGCGCTCGTATTCGAGAGTGGTCTCTCGAATGAACTCTTGTAGATCCTTATCATCAGGATCTCCACCTCTCTGGAGGTCCTTGGCAATGACCTCGATTTGCTCCAGCTCAGTCTCTCTTGTCGTATCAGTGCTGTAAATCACCGCGGCCGGCAGCGTGTGGTGGTTGTGGGGATCGTACAGGAGCTTGTTCGCCTCAACTACCCAACCCCAGACTACCTTGCCTCCTTCGAGCAAATGCTTCTGGTCTTTCAATACATTGAGCAGGACATCTTTCCGTCTGTCGTACAACTCAGCTATCTCAGGGCTGAGCAATATTTTGGCTGCGCGACTATCCTCTTCTGCGAGCGGCGGGACAAAACGCATTCGACACTCTGTAAGCAGTCCGGACAGAACTACCGGCTCCGGAAAGGAGTGCCCGGGCAGATTATGTATGCTGTGAAGACCTGTTTCGATTACATCGTCTTTTGGTTGTTCGGCCGGTTTTGCCACCTTTTTTAGGAATTCATGCATACCTCTGAGCTTCCTCCTTCAGATTGAAACAGTATACAAACTTACCCTAAGGAACCGGCTTCAAAGGGGGTGGATCTTCGTCCGGTCGATTCTTCCGTCTCTCCCGAATTCGCTTGCGGCGCTTTTCTTGTGCCGATTCTTCTTCCGGCGCCTGCCAGAGCGGTTCGCCCTTCTCAGTCTTCACCTTGGCCTCTTCCAGTTGGGAGCGGGTTTTATGAGCGAAGACGAGCTGTGCGTCGACGCTCAGGTTGGCGCGTCCGAGAAAGTGAGCTGCGAAGCAGTAGGCCAGATCAAAGTCAGGCTCTCCCATCACCCGCTCGGAAAAAAGCCAACAGAACCAGGCCGCTGCTTTGGACAGCGGCTCCGTGTCTCCGGAAAGCGCTTTGAAGAAATCGTTCTCGTTACGCGGATCTTTGAGGATATGCTCGACATCGGAGCCGAATCGGCACTTGCAATCGCATTCGCCGCATAGAGGCAGGGGCCCTTGATCTCTCTGCTTCAGAGCCCAGAACTCTTCGCGCCAGGATCGCAGGTCGTCTATATTGATTCGTCTAGTCGGCCACTCCGGAAGAAACGCCGGTCTGAGCATACTGAGCCATACTTCTTTTTGCTCTTGCAAAGCTTCATATGGCCAACCATGATCGATTGCCATTTTGTCGAAATACCATTCTGTCGCCTGACAGATCGTACACCAGCTGAGTTCGACGATGTTGGAAAACTTCCGCCCGATCTGGGATTGCAGTTCACCGACCAGGCGTCCGCGAAAATGCACCAGTTGTGTGAGATCTTTCTGACAGCTCAAAAAATAGTTAACATAGACGGTGCGAAATGCCTGACTTTCTGCGATTTCTCTGGCCCGTTCGAAGGTGTTGTCGTCGCAAGCGTCGGGGAAGGAAGAGCAGCCACTGAACCGGCAGTTGGGCGGATTGTTGGCATATGCGGCCAGATGTGTCACGGAATCGATCTCTTCGTGTTTCGGCACGTGCACCAGATTCGGTGCCTCCCCTCGTTGCGATAGGACCCAGGCCGAGCCAACCGGGCAACTGTTCAGATCTGCCTCTTTGATCGTATCCGGTAAGCAGTCGACAATTTGTTTTACCTGTTGCACGTCCAGCCGATGAAAAACTCTGGTACCGAACAGGGCGATTAAATCCTGGCTCAGTTTGCTCGATGACTGCATCGAAACGACAACTGGAACGGAGGCTCTCCTGAGGCTAGCGAGCAGGGACGCGAGAGCTATCCAGCGATCTTCCTTTTGATCGTCTCCAACTCTCCTGCCCGGAAGCCCCATTAGATAAGTGAGATGACTTGCGTCGTCTATTACAATTGACCGCTTAATACCAGGCGCTTCGCTGTTTTGATAGTGTTCCAGCACCTGAATGAGAAGCATGGAGACGAAAAAGCATTTGTCACGAATGTCGGAGATGTTTTCACATTCCACCACCACCTGGCGATCGTCGAAAAAATAGCTCGGCAATGCCGCTTTCGTATTGAATACCGCTCCTTTACTGCCCGCCACCAGGGAGTCAATTGCTCTTACCAGCTCCTGTGGAGGATTTCCGCCCAGGAGATTGGCAAAAGTGACGCTCTGAATGTATTCATAGAGCTCCAGAAACGTAGGATAGGCCTCTGGCGGATATTGGTCATACAGGCCATCCGACCAATCGCTCAGTCGGGCATTCTTATTGCGAAACAGATTCCAGCCGTGTTGCGTATATACGGCGTACAGCGCCTTCTCAAGAACCTTGCTGGCGGTCACCGATAGATTGAATGATGCAGTAGTCAACGAGACGACGGACTGAATATGTGTCAGTATTCGGACATGCCTTTCGGTTCTCAATGGATTGAAGCGAAGCGATTCCTTCACATCATCGCAAATCGAAAACGTCTTAACGATCTCGGATCCGTTTTGAAATCGTCTGAAAGACTTGCCTTGCGTGTCGATTATCAAAAAAGAGAGCGACTGGCGTGACAACTCGTCCAACAACTGCAAGCAGGAGTTGGTCTTGCCGGACACCGGGCTGCCTGCAATAAGAATGTGCTGACAGAGGTACTCGAGGTCCAACGAATACTCGTCCCGTTCGGCAGAGCTATCTTTGTGACCGATTACAAGCACGACATCGACCCGCCTGTTCAATTAATCCCGGGGCATGTCTCCATTTTACGATCTTATTCGCTTAAAGGTTGCCATCTCAAATTGGGCTTACGAGCAGCAAGCGCCTCATCAAGTTTGGCGACCGGGGTGTTGTGGGGAGCATCTAGCACCGTATTCGGTGTCTCAATCGACTCACGGTCGATTTGCTTCATAATATCGACAAATGAATCGAGCGTCTCTTTCGATTCGGTCTCTGTCGGCTCGATCATCATCGCTTCCGGCACGACGAGCGGGAAGTAGACGGTCGGAGCGTGCACGCCGAAGTCAAGAAGGCGCTTGGCGATATTAGCCGTAGCCACTCCACGAGATTTCTGCTTCGAACCGGAAATCACGAATTCATGCATGCACGGCTGAGTATGGGGGAGCTCGTACATGTGCTTGAGATTCTCTTTGAGGTAGTTGGCGTTGAGGATCGCATCTTTCGAGATTTGCTGTAATCCGTCGCAGCCGTTGGCAAGGATGTAAGCGTAAGCTCGCACCAGTATGCCGAAGTTGCCGAAGAAGCCTTTGATCTTTCCGATCGATTGCTCTCTGTCCCAATCGAAATCGAAGCTACCGTCTTCGTATTTCACAACCACAGGTTTGGGGAAGAACGGAAAGAGCTCCTTTCTTGCCGCCACAGCGCAACCGCCCGGTCCGCCGCCGCCGTGAGGCGTCGAGAAAGACTTATGCAGATTGAGGTGGCAGACGTCGAAACCCATATCTCCAGGTCGCACCAGACCCATGATGGCGTTGAGATTGGCGCCATCGTAGTAGAGCATTCCACCTGCCTGGTGGACGAGCTTCTGGACCGTCATAATCTCTTCTTCGAACAGCCCGAGCGTGTTCGGATTGGTGAGCATGATAGCGGCGACGTTGTCGTTGAGAGCCGACTTGAGCGCGTCGATGTCGACCAGACCCAATTCGTTCGATCCGATTTCGACGACTTCGAAACCGGCCAGTGCGGCGGTGGCGGGGTTGGTACCATGAGCGGTATCAGGAACGATAACGATATTGCGGTTGGGGGTGCCCTTCGCTTCGAAATAAGCGCGAATCAGTAATAGGCCTGTCAGTTCACCGTGGGCGCCGGCAGCTGGCTGAAAGGTGACATGCGGAAGCCCAACCACTTCTGCGATCATCTGTTCGAGATTCCACAACAGCTCGAGCGCGCCTTGAATCTGGTCGACCGGTTGATGCGGATGAAGCTCTCGGAAGCCTTCCAGCGCGGCCATGGCATCGTTGACCTTCGGGTTGTACTTCATTGTGCACGAGCCGAGCGGATAAAATCCGGTGTCTATGGAATGGTTGAGATGAGAAAGCCGGACGAAGTGGCGCATGACATCGAGTTCGGTAACTTCCGGCAACTGGGCTGGATTGTTGCGGACATATTGCGATGGAATCAGATCGCTCACCCGCTTGTCCGGTACGCCTGATTCGGGCAGCTTCACCCCACGCCGACCAGGACTGGACTTCTCGTAGATCAGTTTTTCCATTGCGAAATTTCCTCCAGTCCAGTGGTCGATGAACGGTTATCTCTTTAGTGTTCGAAGATATCTTTGAAACCCATCTGATCAAGCTCGCAGACGAGCGGCAATGTGTTGAATAGACGCTTTGCAATATCAGACCGTCCTTCCCTTTGCAGAATCGCCTCCAGCCTTTTCTTTACCGGAATGAGAACACGCACGTCATTGGCGGCATATTCCAGCTGCGAGTCGGTCAAGTCATCTTTGGCCCAGTCGCTCATCTGATCGGTCTTGTCGAGCTGAATCTCGAGAAGCTCGGCCACCAGATACTTGAGGCTGTGCTTGTCGGTATAGGTTCTGACCAGCTTCGATGCGATTTTCGTGCACCAGATCGGATTGACGTCAATATCAAGATAGTATTTCATGACGCTGACGTCGAATCTCGCGAAGTGAAAGAGCTTCATTACATTGGGCGCCGTGAACAGCTTTTTCAGATTGGAGTCGCCTGTGAAGGGCAACTGATTGCGATCCCGAAATCTGACAAAACTAACCAGCCCGTCCTCATCACAGATCTGGACCAGGCAAAGCCGGTCGCGTCTGAGATTCAGTCCGCGAGTCTCCGTGTCGACCGCCACGCACGACTTCTTCAAATAATGATTCAACCGTTCGTCCGGTATATCGAACTCGAAAACATCCGGCACGCCCTGTTTCACTAACACCTCAGTAGTCAACTTTACAACCTCGCTCTTCCAATTGATAAGCCTGTCCAGCTTCTCTTCGACGAATGCCCAAATTATAATGTCGCCTGCACCGGAAAGGATCGCCCCTATTGCACGTATGAAGCGGATCTTCACTTAGGCGCTCTAACAAAAATGTTAATTTCGCGCTTGCAAACTCGAATCAGGCAATCTGTCCGGTTCCGGTTTTGAAGAATGGGCCTGGTCAAGCACTTCAACTATATGTTTGACCTCAACCTTAAGCTTGCGGGCCTTGATGCCGGCCTGGAGTTGCAGCAAGCAGCCGGGATTGGTGGTCACAACGACCTCGGCCCCGGTCTCTTGAATGAAGTCAAGTTTGCGATCGAGCACCTTCAGGCTGATCTCGGTGTTGAGCAGATTGTATATACCCGCGCTTCCGCAGCAGTGCTCCTGTTCGGGAAGCGGAACCAGGCGATTTTCTGCTGGGCAGTTGAGAGATTCGAGCAGCTCTAGCGGTTGATGGCGCACGCCCTGTGCGTGGGCAAGGTGGCAGGCGGCGTGGTAGGTAGTTTTCTCCTTGAGAGGCTCACCTTTGTCCGGGAATGTGTGGGATGCCAGGAACTCGGTGATATCCTTGACTCGTTCGGAGAATGCCTGCGCTGGCTGCGCCAAGGTATCGTCATTCTTGAGTAAATGTCCGTAGTGCTTGAGCATGGCGCCACAACCGGCAGACGTCACGACAATCGGTGTAGCCTTGTGACCGAAAAGCTCTATGTTCTCTTTGGCTAATCGGGTTGCAATATCGAGCTCACCGGCGTGATAGGCAAGAGCGCCGCAACAGGTTTGCTCTGGGA
>CAZISK010000380.1:0-7593 GCA_964541355.1 uncultured Candidatus Obscuribacterales bacterium | reverse complement strand
CGCTCGGTTTATCGGTATCGTCTTTCCATGAGGTCGAGTACATTGTGTTCTCACCATGAGAAAATGTCCCTGTCGAGCTATTTGGCAGATCTTCGGATGATTCGTCACAGGAGATTTGTATGCTAGAAGACTACTTTCAAAGCCGATCACAATTCGGTTTAGGTCATAAGACTTGGCGCTACAGGTAGTGCTTACTAAAAGCTTTAGTATCAATTCGTTCTAGGCAACAGTACCTGGAAGGTCCTGTCGCGAGGCGAGTCTACCTGACTGGTTGGTAGTACTCGCCTTTGGTTAACGCAAAGAGAATGCTCGCTGTTGCCGTGTTGGCTCCGGCGCCACGCCTTGCCCTTTGCTTATTTCGAGGTGGGTATGGTGCGGTAATAGGCATTCTCGAGACACTGCACAGCGTAAATCAACTGTCCGAAGTCATGCATTTCGTATGGACCTTCCTGGCTGAGGCGAAGCAAGTGGGCGTCTACTTCCGAAACGAGGTTGGCAAGATTGGCGTCGCCAGGGGCGCGCCGCGAAACAGCTTGCTTTATGGAGACGATGCGAGTGACAATCACGACGCGACCGTCCCTGTGTAGCGGGTCCGGACCACGTCGAAGGTTGAAGACACAAGTAAGCTCCTCTTTGATCAGGGTGCGCAAGCCGCGATCGGTGCGGTTCTTGACAGCCGGACGTAGGGCTGCCAGATAGCGGGCGGCCTGCCGCAGATGAGCCTTGATCAACTCACCGTTACCTGGGTGCGATTCGAAATCGCCTTCCAGAAACATTTGATCGCGCAAGAGCAGTTCAGAATCGTCGTTGACGTTAAGCGCAGCACCGGGAGTCATTTTGAGCAACTCCGCAAACCTGGCGTGCTGACGTACGAGGTCGAGACACTCTTCGCTCGGCGCGCATTCGTCGAAAAGGTCGAGGTCGAGCAGGGCCTGATTGATATGGAACAGAGCGCGAGGGCCGTGCTTCATCTCGATCGTGTCTGTCATAAGCTTCTTCCGAAGTTCGGCGCTGCAATCGTTGAGGGCCAGTATGCGATGGAAATTCTTCTGCGCGACGTTGAAACTCCGCACGGCGTGCAAGATTGAGTCCGCATCGCTTCGGCTGCTCCGCTCGACGGACTTCATGCTTCGCGTCAGCTCTCCAATGCATGTCTGCAGCAATCTGTTGTCTGGATGTTTAGCCGCCAACTCCTTGGCTGTGTCGAATTCCTGTGCGATTCGATTTGGATTTTGGCTTGCGATCTCGATTTCCAAGTTGTCTTCTCTGTTGTTGCAGCCGGCGGAAACCATTGCTGCGGTGAACAGAAGCGTGGAGGCAAGAAGCCTGCGTTGCATAACGAATCTCCAGTGGTGATGAGCAGCTTGAACTGCTCAGATTACGAAACGGGCGAATTCGAGACGGAAGGAAGGTCTGCCTCGGCGAAGCTCCGTTGGTCCGGTCCTTCGGAGCGGGCACTGTCACTGCTTGTGGTGCAGACTCCTTCTCGATGGGCTTGGTTGGTTCGCGGTTGTTCTCTTGGGTCGCGTCCTCTGGGAAGGCATGAAATCAAGGTTATACGCATACTGTAGCTTCTGACCCTTGCTAATGAAATGATTTTCCTGAGTTTCATTGCATGACTTTGTCAGGCAGAGCGCATTGGATATTTACTGTTCAATTGAGTTTTCCTGGTAATCATCAGCGATAGTTAGCAAACGCCTCCCGAAGAGCCTCTGTGCAATCGAATCGGCGCGAGTTTAGTCACCAGCATTTTCAAGAGTATCGGAATAGCAGGAGTCGCATAATCAGATACGCGAGCGACTTGCTATCGTCGAATTCGAACTTAAAGCACGCATAGCTGGTAATCCTGATTATCGACGCCCTATCGCTGAATACGGAAGCGATGAGTACGTTTTTTCTTGCTCATCCGAAACGCAGGCAGTTGGAAGAAAACCTGTTCTTCAACAGATTTCAGCTGTTCAGCAATGACCCACTCCGGAGCCTCTGATTGCACGCTATCGTCTATCTGTGCAAGCGTTCTCAGCCATTTTTCCAAGCTCGCTTTTGCGATTTAGTACTGTCGTTCGTTGTATTTGTTATATAGCTGTCATCCAAATGTACTTCAGAACAATTTGCCTGATGCAAAATGTCGATAACTATTGAAAGAGCTAATAAGATAAACTGGCGCACAGACGAAGCTCAGTCAAATTACGCGGGCACGATTGAAAGTCACCGCTCTCTCGATGACTTCCAGCGTTCCAGCTCTGATTGGCAAATCACCGACAAAATCACTAAAGTGTTTCGCCACATCGGCAATTCGCTCTATAGACTGTACGGCAGTTTTTTCGGAGATACCAGTTTTCTTCGCTAGCTCCAGTAAGTGATCGCGCGCAGGAGCTCGCGCTTCGCCGCAGATATCCATCTGATGCTCGCCATTCGGACCATTGCTGAACGATAAATCGTAAGCCGGTGACAACTGCCATCTGTCATTCCTTCCCAGTAAGAACGAAAAGTTCTTTGAATGGTCGTCTCGGTTATTGAAAATTACATTGAACACGCACCGATCAAAAGCTTGCAGTACCTCACGGGCATCCCGGGTCATGACTTGGGTTAGTCTCAGAAGCGAAATATAGTCAAGCTGTGGGACTCGAAAATCCACATGCATTGCTCCAGCTGCAGTATGCATTGGTATTCGCAATCCTTTTGAGCGGTCGAATCGTTCGATACCAAATGCCGATAGATCCTCGCCTAGATCAAAGAACTCGACCTCTGGAATCTTTAGACCGCTTGCCTTAGCGAGCCGTCCGTACAGTGCTTCTACAGCACAAACCTCTTTGTGTTCCTGTTGTGTGGGAAATTTTACTAGCAACGGAATCCCTGTGCCGACTTCTGAGTTGGACATGCGATTCTTCTCGCGATCAAAGTACACCAGAACCTTCGGACGAGCGCCGTGTGGAGAGCCACCCATGAGCGCGAGCTTGCGCAATAGACTCTCGCTCTCATCAGTGAGTACTTGACGAACATCTCGTGCGAGGTCCAGCAATTCTACGTCGGCTGGCGTCAAGGCTTCATTTTGGTCCGGTTCAAATGTGAGGGCACCCATGGCATTGCTTCCAATGAATGCCAGTCGATCCAGCGGTGAAATTTCATCGGGCGACCTTTTCTGTCGCCGGAAGAGCCTGTCCATCAGGAGCATGCCCCAACCATCCGGTAAACAGTCGCTGACCAATCCAGGCAGCCGAAGTTGATGTCGTGGAAAATCGCCGTAGGTTTTGTCACTTAAAGGTAGCTTGATAGGAGAAAGCTCCAAACCTCTTTTTATCGCTTCTGATGTGTATTCGAAGAGGAGGTCGGTGCCATCGTCCGCTAGCACTCCCAACTCAAAGCGCTCTCCCCAACCCATGTAAATCACGTTCAATTTTTTCATTCGGATTGTCTCCGAGAGGCGCGTTGGCGCTTCAAACTCGCTTGTTCCATCGCCTTGATGGATTTCGGTTTTAGCTCAAACAAGTTGTCCATAGACTCGACGAGACCAAGAGCCATAGCCACACGCAAAAAAAGATCGAATGAACCTTTCCCCTCTCGCTCAAAATTACGCAATGCTCGCTCCGATACGCCTGCTCGAGCAGCCAGGTCGCTCTGCTGGAGATTCTGCGCCAATCTATGAGCTCGAAGCCTCTTCCCAAGCTCCTGTGCAATCTCCTCGGTAGTCGCTAACGTAAAAGGCAAAAACTTACTGGTTATCTCCGAATTTTGATTTTAAACGGCGAAATTCTACCGATTATTATAACATACTAACAACATAAGTAAGCGCTGTGAATCACCAGATTAACGCAAGCGAATGCGGAATAATTGGCGAAAGTACTGCCAAAGAAATTTCGTTAAAATGCAACTGGCTGAATTGTAAACTAGCGCCTCGTTTCTAGATCGCCGATGCTCTGTCAGGATAGAATGTACGAAACCGGTATCTCCAATGGTGGCATGTTAGCTTTTCGATTGGGGCGAGAATTGTCAGAGCTATCACGCCGATTCAAGGTTGTATGTATGAACCCAAGAACGACTTAGACTGGCTGGTTAGTGTGATTGTGTTTCACGGCACAGCAGACTCTGGGTAAGTCATGCCGATTGCAATATTGTGTGATCGGTTTGGCGCGCCGCATACTCGAGACATGCCAGAATGTCCTCATGTTCAAGAGAAGGATAGTCCCGAAGAATCTCCGCATAGTCGGCACCGGAACTCAACAGCTGAAGAACATCAACACGCATTCGAGTTCCGCGGATGCATGGACGGGCCCTGCACTTACCTGATTCGATGGTGATTCAATTAAGCAATTCAGCCATGGTACGCTGTCGAGCGGTGATGGTAAAATTGCCCGCCTGGGTAAGTGGAATATAGGTTTGTTCGATTTTCTTCCGCGCCATTCTTCTTGTAGTAGTAGTGTTAGTTGTCGAGATTGAATAGTTTCTTTCAATTGCTGAAGCCCAATTTTATTGCGCTATCGTTCGGTATTGCACTGCTGACAGTGATGCCTACTCTGGCTGCACCGGAGGCCGGCGAAGGCGGTGACAGGTCGGTTTCAGTTCGGAAACTTGCACAGGCTGCCGCCGCTGCCATGAAAAAAGAAGAATGGGAAATCGCTCAAAGCGCATATAAAAAAGCAATTAGTTTCGATCCTCGACACGAGGACTTCTATTTCGGGCTTTATCATACCAGCGTCAAAATGCAGCAGTGGAATGAGGCGGTGCTTGCACTTGAAGAGCTGTTTGTCAGGAATCCGGAGTACAAGGACCAGATGCTTCTGGAGTATGGGGAGTGCCTGTCTCATTTGAATCGTCATGACGAGGCCAAGCGAATTCTCGAAGAAGCACTAGGAAAGGTCAACAAGCCTTCTATTGTCGAGGCGCGACTAAAAAAATTAACTGAGCAAAGCATTACGGTTCAAAAAGCGATGGATTATCAGGAACCGATATGCGGATGGCGTCCTTGTAGCAACCCGCCAGAACTAACAATCTTGAACGCATTCTTGAAATCGGAATGTGTAACAATCTGCAAATACGAAGGCTATGAGCATAAAGGTCCAATTACGTTTTACAATACCCCCAAGGCTAAATACAGGATTGAGGAGCATCTCAAAGGCCCACAGCTCGACAGAGACCTGGCGATCAAGTATGAGTTTCTCGGGAAATTAATTGGCGAAGAGAAGCCCGTTGGCTGGACATTCAGCAGGGACATGATGCCGAAAAAGGGGTCTAAGTGGATCATTTTCATAACTAACGGCATTCCCATCCAGGGCATGTATCACACCTTCCATGGCTCTTATGGCAGACAGGAATTGAACGACCAGAACATTGATGAGATTAACAGAATCATGGAGAAGCGGCGTACGTCACCATAGATCGAGCCGAGATTTCAACTTTAATCACTCAGAGCTGATTGAAAAATACACTGGAAGTGGTTGATGGTCCAATATAGAAGCCAGGCATGACTGCTATCCAGTGTCTAAGTCTTTATTCAAGCCCAGGCTCGGACTTCTTGAGCCAGTCGGTTAAACGCGATTGGTCTGGCGCTTCGTCTCTATAGGCTAGAATGTTGCTTAGAAAGACCACCTTGCCGGGACGCATTAGAATCCAGAACATATGCCACAGTTGCACCGGTGCGACCGAACAGTCAACAAATTGCGATCTCGGCGGACTGCCTATAAACTGAGGCAGAGGATCGCGCATTTAACGAGTATTCGGCAACACTTAAATTGCCAAGATCAGCCTGGCGAACGCGTCGAGAAAGATGTGCTTCTGAAGTCGATCTTTCCGACGAGCGATCGGCATTGGATTTTCAAACTCTGTATTGTTTCGTCCATATATTTTTTCACGCTGGTATTCCCACCGTCTTCCATCGGTGCAGTTAAGCACTGGTCTGATCTGTGTCGCCAGGCCTCAAATTTCGTAAGCGCCGGAGAGTATAGACAAGCCGGTGAATGCTATCGCCGTGCCCTGGATAGCAACGCCAAGGCCGATGACGAGTTGGTTGCAAATACGCTGCTCAATTTAATCGAGTGTTTGATCAAAACAGGCTCATATCGTGAAGCGCAGGACAGTCTAGATCGTGCCAACCGACTGCTTGTTAAAATGAAGCGTGAGGATGATCCGATTATGCTGCGTCTGTTGCGCCGCTCGCGTGACCTCAATGAACGGCAAGAACGTTATGTCGAAGCAGCACAAGCGCAGTCCCGACTAGTCTCCCTTCGCAAGCAGATCTTTGGTAGTCTTCTGAATCCAAGCTCATTTGCAGAGCTTTATCTTTTGCAGAGTATTCAAGCCAAAGCAAAACAGTACCAGGAGAGTGTTAACACAGGGAAGCTCTTTGTTGCGCTGATGAAGGAGTATCGCCTTTCAAGAAAAGCACCGTATTGGATTCTCGTTTTGCAAAATAACAGCGAGTCGTTCATGCACTTGGCCGATTCAAGGAGGCGTCAGATTGCCTGCTGGAAGCCTTTCGAATTGCTCGAAATCAGAACCCTAGTTATATCGAGCCGATTGTGATTCAACTCACGAGTTTGAACCATCGAGAAGAGGATAGCGTAGGCAAAGGCAATCCCTGGCCAGGCGAGCTGCACCAATGGGCTGTGTCAGCAAAGAAGAAGAAATGGATCGACTTCAGCGCTCGATATCAGTATGAACGAGCCTGCCGAGCTAATAACGATGCCCTTCAAAGGCGGTGGACAAGCGAGCTAGGACAGGTTATTTGTCTTGAACGCGCTTAAGAACAAGATAAATGATGAGAATAAAGTGCAGGAAGACTATGATCGAACGCTTAGTCGATCACAAGACCAACCTCGCACTGTGTCTGAAGCCGTGGATTTCATAACGGTAGTGGGCCACTGTTGGTCAACTCCAGCATCCCTCATCTTACGACCCAATCCTAAATCGAGTTTTCCCAGAATCTACTTTTTTCTGGATCATCCGACCTGTTTTCTGTTACCTCGTTTTTCGCTCGTGTAAAAGCATCCAGGTGGCGTTCCCACAGTGGTAGCAGTTCGCCGGCGCTGGCACCTTCTTGCTGAAGCGACTGCACGAGTTCTTTCAGTTCGACTCGTATGAATCTCTGCAGGGCAGGCACGTCCGTTCCCAAGTCAGACTCTGAAAGAATGCGGACAGTCTCCTTGCGCTTTTGCTCAAGCGCTTGCCAATCTGCCGGAATGCGTCCATCTCTGATTTCACTTAGCAAGCGTTGCAGTAGCTCAGTTAGCTGTTGAATACAACTGAATATAGCTCTCAGTGTTGCTGGAGCGATTGAAGGCGGTGTCGGTGCCTGTGCTGCTGAACCTCCTCCACATACTCCGCCTCCACCAATGGTATCGTATCGATGGCCTAGTCCGCCTCTCTCAGCTGGAGCCTGTCGTTGTCGAACAAGCTGACCCATTAATGACGAAGCTGGACGGGCCGGAAGATTTGCATCGATGAACTCCGTGGAGATATCGACCGTCGTCCAGTCGCCGGGGTATTCAACTGGTTGGGCAATTGAGTGCAGCGTGCCGGTTTTGTTTACAATCTCAGCCTCATCAACAGCCACGAACGCGGTGAACCTGGTCAACACCGAGTGGGTTTCAGAAAGCT
>CAZISK010000379.1:0-7622 GCA_964541355.1 uncultured Candidatus Obscuribacterales bacterium | reverse complement strand
AAATGCGCTTTACTGCATCGAGCAGCTCGGGATCTCTGGTCAAGAATACGTGGGTAGAGCCCTCGACAGTCGAGGTTACTGCATTCAAAGAAAACTCTTTGGCAAGATTTCCGATAACCGGAGGTAGTTTGAGAAAGCGGTTCGATACGTGGAATACCAGCACTCCGTCCGGCTTCAGATGCCTGAGGTAAATCTCCATTGCCTGCTTGTTGATCAAGTGCACTGGAATAGAATCTCCATTGAACACATCGATAAACAGCAGGTCGAAATTTTGACTGGGTTCTCGATTGAGCACAGAACGCCCATCACCAATGAAGAAATCGATTTTGGCCTTGCTGTTCTTGATGAAGGAGAAGTACTTTTTAGCAAGATACTCGACCTTGGGATCGAGCTCATAATATCTGATCGAATCGCCTTCCTTGGCGAAGGCCGCATAAGCGCCAACGCCGAGACCGACTATGCCGACGTTGAGGGCGGTTTGGGACGTCTTCTTGGCTTTGCGCTCGCGCGCCAGCTCGAACGCCATGCAGACGTTTTCCCAATAGAGTCCGTTTGCTTTTTCCGGAGGGACGTTTTTGAGCTCCATGCCGTGCATTACTCGACCGTGTACCATAGCGATTCCTTCCTGACCATTTTCTAGTCGTTGGGGCGCGATTTGAATGCTGCTGTAAAAATTGCGTTGTTCAGCGATTATCGCGCTCCGCAGGAAGAAAAATGGAACGGCGCAGAGCGCAAGCGACAGGAGCGCCATTACCAGCACCGTGACTTCTAACAGCTTGGATGCCAGGCGGCCGACTGTCGAAAGTGCATCAACATTGCCTGAGCGAAACCGTTTTGTAACAACCAGCCCTACGGCTACCACTACCAGCAGTACCACGGAAAGCTGCCGCTCGGCATAGAAGCTGAAAATCATTGGAGCGATGAAGTTGACAAAAATTCCGCCGACAGCCCCGCCGAACGCCATGGCTACGTAGAAAGTCGGAAGGTGCATTGGGTGCGGCCGGCGTGCTACCAGTTCTCCATGAAAGACCATGCACATGAAAAACATGCAAGAGAGATTTACTGCGAACAATAGAGCCAGACTGTCTCTCGATGGAGCGGCGCTGGCTTGCGCAAAAACGAAAAGCTCTACCAGCCACAATGTCATAGAAATGAAAATGTAGGCCCGCCGATAATAGATTCTCGGATTGCCGAACAGGAGAATAAATGTCAGTAGATATGCCGCAAGCGGAATTACCCAAAAAAGCGGCATCGGCGTTACGTCTTGCGTAATATATGTGGTGAATGACAACAGTGTTACTGAGCCCGCAGCGCTCAGATAGCACCATAGAAGAGCGTCTTTAGTTGTGGGTTTTGTCGAAATTGGTGTTGCCGTAGAATCTTCTACTTCCGCCGCGCTGTCAGCGATGAGCAAACCGCGCTTCTCCTGGCGCATCATGGTGGCGCACATAACCAGCCCGAGCGTGACCAGTCCGATGTAGCACCAAGACCAGATCTGGGTCGTGCGCTCGAGTGCAATTGCCGGTTCAATCAGGATAGGGTATGCCAATAATGCCGCCATGGAGCCGATATTGGAGACGCTGTACAGGGGATAGGGATCGCCAAGCTTCATGCGGCGATACCAGGTCTGCATCATGATGCTGATTGTCGAAAGCACGATAAATGGAAGAGCAAGGCGTGCTGTAAGAGCAGCGATAAGATCTACTGCCGGGTTATTGATATCGTTGCAAAACCACGCCGTCAGTCCCGGCGGCTTGCTGAAGAAGATCGAGACGATTAGAATGGCACCGTATATGATGACCTGTCGCGTCATTGACAACCGCGATATGGAATAAGCGACGAAGTATCCGGTAAGCAGAGCGACCTGGAAGAACAGCATGCAGGCCGACCAGACACCGGCGGTGCCGCCGAACGCTGGGGTAACCAGCTTGCCGACCAGAGGCTCCAGCGTGAACAGCAAAAAAGCACCAGCCAGTACGATTGCACAGAATCCGATAACAGGTATGGTCTTGTTGCTCAAAGTAGCGTCTGTGATTGTTCGTCCGCGTGGTAACTGCTTCTAACTAGTGGACCGGAGAAGACGTTTTCGAAGCCCATCTTCATACCTTTTTCGTGGTAGAAGTCGAACTCGTCTGGTGTAACCCAACGCTCAACAGGAAGATGCTGCAATGTCGGTTGCATATACTGTCCCAGTGTGACGAGATCGACATTAACCTTGCGCCATTCCTTCATGACCTCGAGAACCTCCTCTCGAGTTTCACCGAGTCCGACCATGATACCGGATTTGGTGACCATTCCGCGCCTTTTGGCCCGATCGAGTAATTCCATACTTCGTTGAAACTTGCCCTGTGGCCTTACTTTCAGATAGAGTCTGGGAATGGTTTCGGTGTTATGGTTGAGCACGTCCGGTTTTGCGTCAATGACCGTATCCAGTGCTTCCCAGTTGCCGCAGAAGTCAGGAATCAAAACCTCTATTCTTGTATGTGGGTTGCTCTGTCTAACCAGTTGGATCGTCTCGGCCCAGACTGAGGCTCCCCCATCTTTCAATTCGTCGCGATTAACCGACGTGATGACTGCGTATTTAAGATCCATGAGACGGACGGCTTCGGCTACCCGGCGCGGTTCGTCCAGATCCAGCTCGGTGGGCTTGCCGGTTACGACATTGCAGAAGCCACAACTGCGAGTGCAGATATTGCCCAGAATCATAAACGTGGCTGTTTGTCGCGACCAACACTCGCCACGATTCGGACAGACCGCCGATTCGCACACCGTGTGCAGTTCGTGCTCTTCGATCAAACTCTTGACCTTACGATACCCGGTGCCGGTTGGCAGTTTAACTCTAAGCCAATCGGGCTTGGTCAGACCTTTTCGCTCCACCCGTACTAAATTTTCTTCAATGTTGGAATTTTTATGATTCATTCAGATTTTGGCTCAAAAACGGCTGTTTTAGCGTTTTCTTCATGCCATATTAATAGAACTTACTGACGCCGTATGACATACTTTCATGGTCTGATGCTGATCGTCAATAGGGTGGCGTCTAACCGACCCGAACGATCTGCAATCAACAATGTGGTTATTCGCAATATCGAAGCCTTCGTATACCAGGTGACTTAATATGCCACGGAAAGTGATAGAGATCGCACAAAAGATCGAGTACCTGTCGATTCTCGACGAGAATGCCAATCTCGATAAAAAGCTGGAGCCAGACATACCGGCTGACAGACTCAAGCAGATGTATCGCTACATGCTTCTTGGCCGTCGAACCGATGAACGTATGCTGAAAATGCAGCGTCAGGGACGTCTTGGCACCTTTCCGCAGTCAGCCGGTCACGAAGCTATTTCGATGGGTTCCGTCGTCAACATCGGCAAGGATGACTGGCATGTGCCGGCGTACCGAGAGCTTGCTGGAATGCTTTATAGAGGTTGGCCTATTGAAAACATCATCCTGTTTTGGAACGGTTTTGAAGAAGGCACACGTCCACCCGAACTTGTCAATGATCTGCCGATCTGCGTACCAATAGCCACACAGCTCCCTCACGCCGTCGGCATCGGCATGGCCATGAACATCAAGAAAGAAAAAAATGTCGTGATGACATATTTCGGAGATGGAGCAGCCTCCGAAGGTGATTGTCATGAAGCTCTCAACTTTGCTTCCGTTTTTAAGGCTCCGGTGGTATTTGTTTGTTTAAACAATCAATACGCTATTTCTGTGCCGCTCAGCCGCCAGATGAACTGTGAGACGATAGCTCAACGTGCCATCGCCTACAACATTCCAGGAATACGGGTTGACGGCAACGACGTACTGGCAGTCTATGTCGCCACCAAAGAGGCTGTCGAAAGGGCAAGAGCCGGACTGGGACCCAGTCTGATTGAAGGGCTGACTTACAGACTGACGCCCCATACAACCGCTGATGATCCGAAGCGATATCGAAGCGATGCAGAGACTGCTGAGTGGATGAAGAAAGAGCCGCTGATTCGGTTCGGTAAATATCTGATCAACAAAGGGGTAATGTCGGCTAAGGATCTGGAAGATATGGAAGCCGATGTCGATACAGAGGTAAAGAAAGCGGTCGAGAAGGCGGAGGAGATGGCGAAATCGGAAGAGCTCACCAATCCTTACAACATCATCGACCATGTCTTCTCTGATGTACCGCAGTTCCTTCAGGAGCAGCGCGAAGAGCTTGGCCAGTACATGAAGCGCGAAAATGATCGCAGAGCCAAGAAGGCAAAGAGCGAATCAGGGGCGCGTTCGTAGAAGAGCACAGGCTTCTCGAGGGTTTGATCTACAGGAGTTCAAGATGGCTGAAATCAATATGGCTAAGGCAATCAATCTCGCGCTTCACGAAGCCATGGACCGCGACGAAAGAGTTGTCGTGATGGGCGAAGACGTCGGTCAGGATGAAGGGGTGTTTCGGATTACGGAAGGGCTTTACGCCAAGTTCGGCGATAATCGAGTAATCGACACGCCGCTTGCGGAGGCCGCTATCGTCGGGACTGCCATAGGTATGTCGATTAACGGGTTGAGACCGGTATGCGAGATTCAGTTTACCGGTTTCGACTACTATGCTTTTCATCAGGTCGAAGGTCATGCTTCTCGTTTTCGCAATCGAACTCGCGGTCGTATCCATCTGCCTATGGTGATGCGCGCTCCTTACGGCGGTGGTATTCGAGCGCTGGAGCACCACTCCGAGAGTCGCGAAGCATACTACGCCCATACGCCCGGTTTGAAAGTGGTCATTCCATCCGGTCCGCGCAATGCTCGTGCACTTCTGCACAGCGCCATTCAAGATCCGGATCCGGTTATATATCTGGAGCCGAAGGCCTGTTATCGCCTTTTCCGGGAAGAGGTTCCCGAAAAAATGGAGACCTTGCCTATCGGACAGGCGCAGATCGTCAAGGAGGGAAGCGACCTGACGATCGTATCGTACGGAGCCAGCTTGCGAGCGGCGCTGGAAGCGGCAGAGGAGTTGGAAGAGGACGACAATGTCTCCTGCGAAGTCGTAGATCTCTTGACCGTCTCGCCAATGGATCACAAAACGATTGTGAAGTCGGTGATGAAAACCGGACGTTGCGTGATCGTACACGAGGGACAGCGCAACTGCGGCATTGGTGCTGAGATCATCGCTCGCATCAACGAGCACGCCCTCATGTATCTCGAGGCGCCTGTCAAGCGAGTTACCGGATTTGACATACCAATTCCCTATTTCTCGAAAGAACGTTATTACCTTCCCGATCCGGAGCGTGTGGTTTTTGCCTGTAAGGAGACGCTCAATTTCTAGGCCAGATGTGATTAAACAATCGTAGGCGGTTACTAAAGCACGAAAGAGGAAAAGATGACAGTCGACTTCAAGTTACCTGATCTGGGCGAAGGCATTCACGAAGCCGAGATCATCAGCGTCAAAGTAAAAGAGGGCGACACCGTCGAGGAGGACCAACCGCTTTTCGAAGTTGAGACGGACAAAGCCGTGGTCGAGATTCCATCGCCATACAAAGGGGTGATTACCAAGATTCACGTCGAAGAAGGTAAGGTTGTCACTGTCGGTAGTGTCATGATCAGTTTCGACGTCGGCGGCTCCGGCAAAGCGGAGAAGGTATCGGCCAGTCCTGCTGAAAAGACAGTACAGGCTGAAGGCTCGACCCACAAAGCAGCGGCCGCGACGAAGACGAAAGATGCCGGGGAGATGGCCCGGCCAGCTTCCGGGAATGGCCGCTCTGGCAAAGTTCATGATCCGAATCGCCCCGTTCCGGCCGCTCCTGCAGTCAGGCAGCTCGCTCGCGAACTCGGGGTGGACCTCTACACCGTCCCGGGTAGCGGCCCCAACGGCCGTGTTCTGAAAGAAGATGTTAAGGCTTCTGCTACCGGTACAATCAGTCGCATGGCCTCGGGCAATCATGGTGAGGCTACCGCCCAACGCGAGCCCGAGTTGCCGGCGCTCTCGCTCCAGGATAAGTATGGGGACTCCGGGTCTGCCACCGCATTTGATGTCAAGCCGATGGTGCCGCAGCCGGTCGAGCTACCGGACTTCGACAGACATGGAAAGACTGAGCGAGTACCGCTGAGAAGTATTCGTCGCAAAATTGCTATGAACATGACGCTCTCCTGGACTCATATTCCGCATGTAACCCACTTCGATGAAGCCAACGTCACGGAGTTGGCTCGCCTGCTCGACAAGCGTGACAGCCAGAAGGATAGAAAGGGACCACGGCTGACCATGACCGCTTGTGCGGTCAAGGCTATCGTCAGTGGGCTCAAGAAGTATCCGCAATTCAACTGCAGTCTCGATGAGGCGAAGGGCGAAATTGTCTTCAAGCATTTTTACAACGTTGGTGTAGCTGTGGCTACCGAACGGGGGCTGATCGTGCCGGTGATCCAGAATGCCGACAGGAAATCTATTTTGGAAATTGCCCAAGATCTGGCTGATATAGCTGAAAAGACGAGAAGTGGAAAGATCGAGTTGGATAAGCTGCAGGGCGGTACGTTTACCATTACCAACATTGGTGCCATCGGCGGTACCAGCATGGTACCAATGATCAACTATCCGGAGGCTGCCATTCTCGGCATGGCCCGAGCCTGCCAGAAGCCGATCGTGAAGAACGGCGCTATCGAGATCGGTACGATCATGCCGCTGGCTCTTTCATTCGATCATCGGCTTGCCGATGGTGCCGAGGCTGCATACTTTGTCCGGCATGTCATCAATTTACTCGAAGATCCGCTCAGCTTGGTGCTTGACTGAGCGAACGCCGAAGAGATGTAGTTCGTTTTCAGGAGGGCAGGTTATGGTCGTAGGCGAAATGGTTGAACAAGTCGATCTTGCTGTGGTCGGCGGCGGACCTGGTGGCTATACTGCAGCGTTGCGCGCAGCCGAGCTCGGCATCAAGACGATTTTGATCGACGCCCAGCCTAAGCCTGGCGGGGTCTGCTTGCACATGGGTTGCATTCCTTCGAAAGCGCTTCTGCATGCCGCTGAAGTTATAAATGTATCGCGCCGGGCCCATGAATACGGGATCAAGTTTGGCGCTCCTCAGATCAATGTCGATGAGCTCCGAACCTGGAAAGAAGGTGTAATTGATAAGCTTGCCTCCGGTATCGCCGCCATGCTCAAAGGCGCTAAAGTCGAGCGCCTTGTCGGTAGAGCTTCCTTTCAGGATTCCAAAAGCGTAAGAGTCGATCGCGATGGTGAGAGCGCAGTACGGGTCAAGTTCAAACATGTCATTATCGCCACCGGGTCTCGACCGACCAGGTTGCCTAAATTGTTCAAAAATCCTGCTGATGTAGACAGTCCCTTGATATTGGACTCGACCAGCGCCTTGCAGTTGAAAGATGTGCCAAAACGACTTCTGGTCGTAGGTGGTGGATATATTGGACTCGAGATGGGCACCGTATATGCTGCTCTCGGTAGCGAGGTGACAGTTGTAGAAATGCTTGACGGATTGCTGCCGGGCGCAGATCGTGATCTGGTCCGACCGCTTGCAACCAGGCTGGAAGAAGAGTTCAAGCAGATCTTCTTGGGTACCGGAGTCGAGAGTCTCGAAGTTAAGAGCAACAAGGTAATTGCCAGTCTGAAGGGCAAGGATGTGCCAACCACTATGGAGTTTGACAAGGCACTGATTGCAGTTGGTCG
>CAZISK010000378.1:0-7633 GCA_964541355.1 uncultured Candidatus Obscuribacterales bacterium | reverse complement strand
TCCGACCTAGTGCTTCTATGAGTGAAAAATACCCAGTTCTGATTCTCAAATCTGCGACCCAAAAGGACGTCGAAGCTTCTCTTATCGTTGATATGGATCGAGAAACAGTGGTTGCTGCGCAACAAGCTTTCACTCTGTTTCATACCAAGAACGGAGTAAAGCCGGAGCACGGACACTGGGATTGGAATGAAAAATTCCAATTCACCATAGAATACAGCTTGACGTACAGAATGTTGGGAATTGAATGTGGAGGAGAAATACAAGGACTGATGCTCATTGCCTCAGGATACGATTGTAGAATCGAAAGCCAGAAAGGAAAAAATCTCGTCTACGTCGACTATCTCTCGGCGGCACCCTGGAACTCGAAAGCGACGACTCCAACACCGAAATACAAACTCGTAGGAAAAGTGTTGTTGCAAGCAGCTATCGAAATTAGCGAAGATGATGGTTTCAAAGGTCGCATTGGACTGCATTCTTTGCCGCAATCGGAGACATGGTATGTCAACTGTGGAATGACCGACTTAGGAATTGATGCTGACTATCAAGAACTCCGATATTTCGAGATGACTCCAGAACAAGCAGCGGCCTTTACACACGGTTGAGGGAGGACGACCATGAAAATGAAAATCACAAAAGAATGGCTTCTAAAAAATGCAGAAAGAGACCAGGACCTGGAGGTCACGGCCGGTTTCTTGTCAGAAGACAAGCTTAACGCTGTATATGGAAGTCAAAGACAGGATCAAGAAGATCAAATTGAAGACATAGAGAGCCGCCTGGTTGCTTTAGCTAAGCTGGTCAATATTCAGCGCAGAATCAAAGGCTGGACATTGGAACAACTTGCCGACAAGGCTGATGTGGAATTGCAAGATGTCCTTTGTCTTGAGCAAGCCATTCCCATACATTTGAGCATTCGGACAATTCACAAACTGTCTGGCGCTCTCAATCTTCCACACGCGGGACTACTTCGCCTGTCCGGCGCGACAGTGCCAAGGAACGACAATTTTACAGAACAGGCACTTCGCTTTATCGCTCGTTCTCAGCCAGAAACAAAACCTACAAAACAAGAAATCAAAGTATTTGAAGAATACGTGAAATTCTTAGCAGATGAGCAAGGTAAGTAGATCTTGAAGAACCAATTTGTAGACAGCAGATCAGCCAAAGATATCGATAAGCAAGTAGAAAAGATTTTGCACTCGCTCGGGAACCCGCAGCCACCGCTCAATTTAGACCTTGTTCGAGCCCTTCTACAGCTAGACAGAAGATACTACACCAGCACCAATGACGGTGCCTTACGAGAGTTTGCAAATAAGGTAACGCTGGGCACGAAGCAAGTATTGATGCGGCCTGGTCTCATCATCGATGCGGTCAAAAAATGGGATCTTAAAGCTCTCTACCTTCCAGACCAGAAACGAATTTTGATCGACTCAAACCTCCCTGAACCGAAGCAACGCTGGAGCGAGGGTCATGAGATCATCCACAGCGTATTGCCTTGGCATCAAAGTACAACGTTCGGCGATAACAAGGGTACTCTCACGCCCGCCTGTTACGAGGAATTGGAATGGGAGGCAAACTATGGAGCAGGCCAACTATTGTTTTTGCATAAGCGTTTTAAAGAGCACTCGGATGATTTGAGATTGACCCTGAAGAACTTTCAAAACCTCGCCAAACTGTACGGCAACAGCCTTACTACAACGCTGTGGAGGGCTGTCGAAAACTCGCGATTTGCTTGCTTTGGGGCAATTCATGCGCATCCATGGAGACTTCCGGATGATTTCAATCCAGATCGGCCCATCCGCTACCTGATTCAGTCGAGAAATTATGCCGCCGTATTTCCCAAAGTCACGGAAATTGAGATTTTCAACGTTATCAAATCGTACTGCTCAGACAGGCGCGGCGGTCCCCTAGGCTCCGGTACGACGATTTTAGAAGACATCCGTGATGAGAAGTTCGAATTTTCAATGGAAACCTTTTATAACCGGCATGACGCACTGACGCTGGGTGTTTGTAGAAAAAAACAAACAATTCTGGTCCCTGTGACACAAAACATTTTTGTCCGAGACTGAAATCGCTCATTCCTCCATCCGGTCAGGTTTGCTCCGTTGCGAATGTGGCATAGACAACACGGCGTCCTATTTTTCATTCTCATCGACTGGAGGCGTTCCTGTGTCCATTTTTATTAGTCATGCTTCTAAAGATAAGAAGCTTGCGGATGCACTTGTCGACTTGCTGCAAACCGGCATGGATATGTCTGCAAAGGAAATTTTTTGCAGCTCTTTGGAAGGTATCGGTATTCCCGATGGGCAACTTTTCAGTTCTTACATTCGGGATAGGTTGGATCAGTCAGAGATTGTGATTGCCTTGATAACGCCTTCTTTCTACGAGAGTGCATTTTGCCTTTGTGAATTAGGAGCAACTTGGTTGGCGAAACAAGATCGATTCTTTCCGCTATTAGTACCACCGCTTGAATTTGATGATCTGAGGGCTGTGCTGATCGGTATGCAGGTAGCCGTGGTTACCGACAAGAATGACTTGAATAAATTATGCGATAGGCTAGAACGAACAGGACTAGCAAAGAAAGTCGCCACCGCAAGATGGGAAGCCAAAAGAGACGAAACGCTCCGAGCTTTAAAGTTACTGATTAGGAAATCTAAGGGTTTTTCATCAGTGAAAGCCGAAAAATACCAAGCCCTCGAAAACAAATACAACGCCCTCCTTGATACAGTCCATTCGAAGGACGAGCAATTGGCACTTCTTGAGGAGCAGATTGAGAGACTCAAGGAATTGAAGGACAACGAGCAGGTCACGGCTGTCCTCAAAGAAACAAGCTCTGAGAGCGAGCAGTTTGAGTCTCTCGTAGCGGAGTTCAAGGCGATAGACATTCCACCAGCCGCGGTGGAGTGCTTGTTCTACAATTACTCAAGTTCCGACGGCTGGTACCCGGGAAGAGATGCGGACTGGAATCCTATAGACTATGCCATTGAACGCGGCTTTCTCGAATCTGACTCTGGTCTCGTATCTATCTGCAACCATCCACGGATTAGGAAAGCGGAAGAAAAGTTGACTCAACTCAATAGATTTCTACGTTCCGAGGAAGCTTATTTATTCGTCCAAGAACTTGAGAAGGAAAAAGACTACCCGATACGGCTTAGTAACAGAGAATTTTGGGAAGAGTACTTAGGCTTGAACTAACGCCATCCTGATGACAACCCAGCTTTCCGACGGCCAGTTCACTTATCTTGGTAGACGTGCTGTTAGTCCTCATGCTCGCCCACCTCGGTCACGTCCACCACATCCGGTGGCTCGCCAAGTGCAAGTAACAACAGCTCCTCCCGTTCTGCCCGGATGGGTTTCCTTCCATACATCCACGCGCTTACCAGAGTTCTTGAGTAATACACACAGTATCCATCCTTTTGGTAAGGCGGTCCTTGCCTCTTGTAGCGCATAGTCTGGAGAGATTTCTCTGAGATGCCCATGATCGCGCTCGCCTCGGCAGAAGTGATTCGATCTTCCTGCGAAGTTAGTGCCGGCGCAAGAAGAGTCAGCACGTGTTCTTGGTCATCATCACCGGTATCAATGCCGGCATAGTGGAACATCGTGTTAAGAGCAGTATTCATCGCATCGCGGATAGGATCTAAATGCAACCTGGCATAGATCTGCGTACTGCTCAGATCTTTGTGGTTCAGAGTGTGCGCAATAGTTGTAAGATTGGCTCCTGTTATGGCCTGATAGCTCGCATGTGTCCGACGAAGATCATGAAGACGAAGGTTGCTCAATTCGGCTCGTTCAACTAAGTTTACCCACGCATCGCGACAGCCGTTCTTACCGAGCGGGCGATCGGGATCGATGTCACCTTGGTTTGTCAGAAAGCCCGGAAAAACCCAATCGCTCTTTCTCGAACTGTACCGAGTTTTCAACAGCGCCATTGCATGCGGTGTCAATGGCACCTTGTGACTGGTTCCGTTTTTCGTGATCGGTATCGTCCAGATTTTGAGCTCCAGGCTGATTTGATCCCATCGCATCTGACGCACATTGCCCGCTCGCTGTCCAGTGAAGAGGCACATCAGGAAGAAATCCCTGACTGTTGGATACCGAATAGTCGTGCACGCGGCGAAGAACCTCGGCAGCTCCTCAGGTAGAAGAAAGCGCTCCCGCGATTGCAGCTTCTTGATGCTGATTCTTGCGGCCGGGTTGTAATTTGGTATTAGCTCCCAGTCGATGCACTTGTAATACACAGAGCGCAATAACTGAAATGCTCGATTTGCTGTTGTCTCCCCTGGTGATTCGCACAGCTCGTTATACCAGCGCTGGACATCGACTCTTTTCAGAGAAAGACAGTCCTTCTGTCGCAACTTCCCAAAGTAACTATTAAAACAGCGCTCCATGTTTCTCCATGTCTTGAGATTAGGCTTCGCATGGTCTCGCAGATAGTGCGTAAACAAATCTCCAACAGTCAATCGCTTCTCCTTCGAGTTGCTCTTGTCGAGCTTCGTGAGAATGTGCCCAAGTGTGGCGATTTCGTCCGTGCTCAAAGTCTCAGTAAGGTTCATCTGCGCACCTCTCTAATCATTGCGTCAGTCCTGCTAACGTCAGAATGTGGTTCGAGATTCGCTCCATGGGCTCCCTCAGCCGCTCTGGATTCTTCACTGAGTAATGCCGTCCGGTTACGTCTTGAAGAGAGTGATTCAACAGTCGCTTGCGTGTGAACTCGTCGATTCCAGCGTCCTCGGCAACTATATTGAATGTCCGACGTAGGTCGTGAGGACTGAATTTGATTCCAGTTGATGCGATTACCTTGTCAATGACCTTGTATGGAGAACGCATCCTTCCTTTCGGTTTCAGCGGCCTCCCGCCTGGAAAAACATATGGGTTAGTCCGATGTTGATATCGCTCTTGGAGCAACTCTCGCAGATAGACGGTCATTGGAAGCGTGTGCGGTTCTCCGTTTTTCGTCTCCGGTATATTGATAAAACCGCCTTCCCAGTCGATGAACTCCCACTTGAGTGAAGCAGCCTCTGTATGTCTCATTCCAGTGAACAGGAGCAGAAGCAAATAATCCCGCATGGTCACGGTGTCTAACAATAGAACCGCACCAAACCAGTCCTTTAGTCTGTGCAGCGGCACATGTCGAGTACGCGCCCGCTCTCTGTTCCATGCCTTTATCTGGCTGAGTCTTGAAACGGGATTGTGCCTTATTAATGACTCGCCGTCTTTTTCATACTTACTGATCGCGAAATTGAAGAGCGTTCTGATTACTCGAAAAGTGTAGTTCGCCTGCGTCGGAGCCCGCCGACTAATCTCCCTGTGCCGTTGTTCAACCATGTCCTTTGTAATCCTGTTCATGTCGAGATCAAACCAGTCATCAACATTCTTGAACTTGCTCAAATAATCGTGGTATGTCTCCAGCTTCAGATCGCGCGTGTCAGAGTAGTCGCGCCAAACGTCGCGCAACGTGAGACTCTGCATTACACTGGGTTTTGGAAGTTCTTGAGGTACGTGAGGTTCTTGCGACTCAGTTAACTCATCGACCTTGATCTTGATTCCCCTGGCAGGGTTTACATCGGTTTTTGGCAAAAAGTCCCAATCCTTGGCCAACTCGAACATTTTAGCGAGCAGATCACAAACGCGATCTGCCTCGTAGGGTCGTTTCTTCCCAAAGGTCGAGTACAATTCAACAACATGATCGCGCGTAACATCGTCCAGGTGCAGCTTTCCAAGCCATGGTGCGATGTGTCGATTTATTCGCCTTTCGTCTTTCTCCCATGACCTCTTGTGAGGTCGAGCATACCGCTCAAGGTAAATGTCGCATAGTTCTGCAACAGTAATTGATCCAACTACCAACTTCATCATCTGCCTTGCCTCCGAGTTCGCTGGATGCCAGCTTGTTGTTCTATCGACAACCGAACGCGCTCGACTTCGCGAGCCCGCTCCTCCCAGTCAATGGCGACCGGCTTAAGACCAGCGTCTCTGGGTTCCATCTCGATTTTCATAGTCCTGTCCTCCGTCGCTTCTGCGTTGCTTCTTGTCCTCAGTCTCTTGATTTCCTCGCACAATCGAGCGATATTTGGTTCTTTCTCCGATTACACCCAGGCTGCTAGCTCCCTTTTCTCTCGCTTTTCATGCGCTTCTACCTGTTCTATCTCTTGAAAAGTGCTATTCAAGTCAACCTTAACGCGCACATAACGCGACTTAGTGCGCGACCGGGAAGACTTACAGGCTGGCTTTTCTGGCTTATTGACCTTAATTCCTAGAGTACTTACTGATTATTTTCCGGGTGGATATCCATGGCATATGCACTACATTTTTCGTCAGTTTTGTCGGTAGGTGGCCAGGGCATTTTCGTCAGAATTTTGGAGCTACTCACTTTGCTTTTTGGTGCTTCTCTTCCTCCGTTCCTGTTCCTTGAAATTCACCGGTTTCTGCTTTGCCACTTGAAGAAGTTGCTCGCCATGCTTATCGAGAGCTTCTTTCACATGATCCTGAGCAAATCGAGCGTAGATAGCTGTAGTGCTCTGGCTTGAGTGATTCAAGACTTTTCCGATGAGATGTAGGCTGTTACCAGACTGGGCGAGCCATGAGCCTACAGTCCGTCGTAAATCATGCAAGCGAACATCTTCTACACCGGCTTCCTTTCGCACCCGCTGCCAAATTTTTTCAATATTCACCAAATGTTGACCCGGTTTCGCACCAGGAATGACATAAGGATTCCCCTCCTGTCGCGGAAGTTCGTTGAGAAGTTTTACTGCTGGTGCGCTCAACTGCACATAGTGTGGCTTATTCGACTTGTTTCTATGCGCTGGAATGGTGACCTGACTACGTGCCAAATCTACATCGTCCCATTCAAGAGTTAAGACCTCTTCCCTTCGCAGTCCAGTCAACAAATAAAGCCACAGTGCCTGCGAGCCGTAGAAATTCTCTTCATTGTTGATAGCTTCCACCAGCCCGGGGAGTTCTTCCGGTTTGACCCAGCGATCGCGTTTCTCTTCGTGAAAAGCTTTGATCCCACTGGCAGGATTTGTAGACTTCTCATCGAGCAGTCCCCAATCTTGTGCCAGCTTGAACATCTTAGATAGCTGCTCAATACAGCGGTTGGCCGCATAAGGGTACTGTTCGCCAAGGTTTCCATGGAACTTGGCTACATCACTTCGAGTAATAGCATCAACCCTATACGCGCCAAATTCAGGCTTCAGATACTTGTCGATTCGGCGTTGATCTTCTATCCAGGACTTCTTGTGCTTCTTTGCATAGCCATTAATGTACCGCTCACAGAACGAATCAAATCTGGTGCCTTGCCTTGCTTTCTGTCGCTCGATCAGTGGATCTTTATCATCGACAACTGACGCAAGGTCTTTTGCCGCGCGGTCTCGGGCCTGGTCGAGAGTAAGAGGACCGAATTGGCCCAGTACCTTCAGATGCTGACGTCCCTTTACGCGATAGAACAGAACAAACGATTTCTTCCCGGACGGGTAAACGCGAACACCGAAACCAGACAGCGCGTTCCCAGAACCGCTACCGTCAGTATCCCAAAGGATCTGTTTGCCGGTCTTTCCCTCTATGAATGTAAGCTTCTTCACGTCCTTTAGTGTGATCATTTCAAGCCGATCTCCTGGTTGATTTCAAAAGAACCTTGGGTTTA
>CAZISK010000377.1:0-7639 GCA_964541355.1 uncultured Candidatus Obscuribacterales bacterium | reverse complement strand
TGGCTGCGTGCGCTGCCTTATCGAGCAAAAATGTGCTTGAGCAACTCAAGCAAGCTGCGCATGTCGTGACCGGAGACGAGAATGCACTTCCCTTTCTTATGTGTTGTAAGAACCGGCGTTGGAACCGGATGTCCAAGTGTCTCCGTATGAGCTCTGTCCAGCAACTCCATTACTTTGAGATTGGTGGCACCGGCTTTCAGGCAAAGCTGAAGAAGCTTGTCGGTGTCAGGTTCGCTTTCGACAGTATACGACAGGGCCTCGTGAATGAACGCCAGTACGGAGTCATCGCGATAACCCAGGACCGCTGCGTGATGTGCATAAGCAGCCATTCCTTTGATACCATAAACAAGCATCTCTCTGAGACCGACAATATCATCGCCAGCTCTTGTTATATCAGCAAGAATAGATAACGTTTTTGCAAAATCGAGCAGCTCCGCTTTAGTCGACGGTACGTGCCAGGCGGCAGGACCGGTCGGCTCTTTGGGTGTTAAACCCATAGCTGTGGCGGCTAGCCTGTACATGGTCCTTGCTCTATTCCGTATAGTCCTTAAATGATCGATGTAGACAACATGCTCATCAGCATCAAAATTGACGTTCGTGAGCGTCATGAACAGCGCTTCCAACGTAACATCGTTTACTTCAACATCTGAGACACCAAGCAGTCTGGCCTCATGTGCGAAAAAGCTTATACCCTTAACAAGGTACACGATTGCGTCTTGTAGGTTAGCCGTTTCCGGAGTTTTCCCGCAAATGCCCATGGTAGTACATCCGGTGCACTGCGATGTTTGCTCACATTGGTAACAGAACATGCTCATCTGTTTAGATCCTCTTGACTGGTGACTTGCTCAACCCTGATCGTATTCAAATTCAGGTCCCGGCGTAACTGACCGAACGACTGATTGTTTCGCCAGGTCTCCTGCGCCAAACTTCTAGGGCTCTTCGAGACCGAATCATCCCTTCGACTGATGGCCGGACGGCATTTGAGTTGTAGTCTTTCAGGGGCTGAGGCGAGGGTACTCCTATGTTTAACTACACAGAGATGAAAATGGCGGTGTATTGCCTGGAGACTGCCCTGGGTGCAGTGATGATTATGGCAGCATTTGTGTTCTTCGATCAGGCGAAAGCCGCGCCCGCTCCAATTACATTTATTGTCCCGGCGCTGGTGTTGCTGGCGGTAGGGGCATGCTGTCTGTTATTCGGTATAGAAACCTTCTTTTTTAGAGAAGATCCTGACATTTGGCGATAGAAGATTATGTTAGACATCTGCGCAATTATTGTTTTGCTAATAATAATGACCTTTCCGGTGACGATCTATATGCTCGATCGCTGGGGATTTGAGGAAGCAGACCATCGACGGTAAGTGGTGATCCATCAAGTCATCGATTTTCTGGCGTTAATGGCACTTTTGCCAGAACAATGCGCCACATTGGAACTACTCCGTACCAGATCGGCAATGTTCGCTTCTGGAAGGACACAGCTCCGATCGATCTAAGATTGGACGAGCCTCTGAAGAAGCAGGCTTCCATCTCTGATTGTAGGAGTTGGACTGGTTCAGCATCCCACTCGGTCGACGTTGGCACGACGCCTTGAAGCGCCCGGCAAGGGGCAACCGTCGGGACTTTTCACCACAGCCCTACACCTAGAGGGTGAGCGATGTCTACGCAAGATGGAGAAAAGTCATCTGTCAGGTGGAGGTATGTCTGCACAGGCTATGAGACAATGCTCAATGAAGCCAATGGAGCAGCAATCATGTTGGGCCCAGTTTTGAATGAACCTCTTGAAGAACGACAACAAATCGTAAACACACGTTCCGCGGATCGTCAGACAACAATGGCTGCCCTGCTCGATGAGCTGGGCAGCGACAGTAAATCCGGTCTCACCGAGGACGTCGCTAAAGCACGGTTGACTGAGCAGGGTGCCAACGAAGTAGAGTACAAACGCGGAGATTCGGCCTTAATTATTTTTCTACGGCAGTTCAAGTCGAGCGTTGTTGTGCTTTTGCTAGTCGCTGCAGCAATCTCTTTCTTCACCACACAGAATGTGCTGCAGGTGATTGGCATATTGGTAGCGGTCATTATAAATGCACTTGTCGGTTTCGCAACGGAATTCAAGGCACAGCTTTCATTGAAGGCGCTGCAACAGATCGCCGGTCCTACGGCACGTGTAATTCGCGATAGTAAGCACAAACTTATTCCGGCTTCCGAACTGGTGAAAGGCGACATTATCGTCGTCGACGCCGGTTGTCGAATTCCGGCGGATGTTCGCTTTATCGATGCGGCCGCACTGAAGATTGATGAATCAGTTTTGACCGGTGAAAGTCTTCCGGTGGCTAAATCAGCAATGTTCATCGAGGGAGAAAACGAGCAAAGCACGCTCGGTTTTCATGGTACGCATGTACTCAACGGTCGAGGTCGGGCTGTCGTCACAGAAACAGGACGTAACACCAGTCTCGGACAGCTGCAATGTTCACTTCTCGAAGGGCACGCTGTTCCAACTCCGCTTGAGATAAAGTTAGAAGAGCTCGGTAAGCAGGTTTCCATCCTTACTGTTGTAATTTGCATATCGATTGTGGCGATAGGATTGGCTTACCACCGAGATATCTGGTCGATGTTGGAAACCAGCATTGCATTGGCCGTAGCTGCAATTCCGGAGGGGTTACCGGTGGTAGCAACCCTTGCACTCGCCATCGGAACACAGCGGATGGTGAAAGCCGGTGCGCTGGTTCGGCAGCTCTCCGCAGTGGAAACACTTGGATGCACAACGGTTATCTGCTCGGATAAGACCGGTACGCTAACCGAAAACAAACTCTTAGTAACGGACATATACTTCGATAAGAGACAAATCAAGGTTTCCGGAAGCGGCTATTCCCCCACCGGAACATTCATCGAAGATGGAGCTGAAATTGTCGCTGATGCCGGGTTACTTCGTCTTCTAAAGGCTTCGGCACTGTGCAACGATGCTCGGTTGCAACATAACACGGTAGACGATAGCTGGCATATCGCCGGTGATCCTACAGAAGGGGCTCTGCTAGTTGCTGCAGCGAAGGCCGGATTCGATCATCTCGCTCTGCGAAACGATCATCCAAGAATCGGTGAGCTGCCATTCGATCTTGTCCGAAAGAAAATGGCAACACTTCACCAGGGAAGCGCTCGGCAAGTTGATGTATTTGTAAAAGGATCGCCGGAGCAGGTGATTGCAGATGCAGTCTCAATTGCCACTATAGACGGTACCGTGCCGTTTACCGATGATCTTAAGAAAACTTACCTTGATGCCAATGCAGCCTTTGCCCAAGATGGTCTGCGTGTGTTGGGCGTCGCCATGAGGCAGTTACAAAGTGCAACTGAGTTTTACGCAGATGAATCCGTGGTCATTCATGAATTGACATTCCTGGGGCTAATCGCTATGAAAGATCAGCCGAGAATCGGAGTCGAGCAAGCCATAGTCGCGTGCAAACGAGCAGGCATCAAAGTAATGATGCTTACCGGAGACCAGATCAAAACCGCTCAGAGCGTGGGCAAAGAGCTGGGCATATACGACCCGACGCTACACACCGTGTTGTCAGGTGCCGACCTGGAAAAGCTAGACAATAAAGCTCTTGCCACCAATCTGCAGGACGCGACTATACTAGCAAGAGTCACACCCGGCTTGAAGCTCGATATAGTAAAAGCACTGCAGGCGCAGTCTCACGTCGTGGCGATGACCGGCGACGGGGTCAATGATGCTCCAGCCTTGCAACAAGCAGACATCGGAATCGCCATGGGCCTATCCGGCACGGATCTGGCTCGGGAAGCTTCAAAAATGGTGATCACCGACGACAACTTCAGTACAATTGTGAAAGCAATTGAGCAAGGTCGCATCATCTACGACAACATTCGCAGAGCAATCGGTTATCTGCTTACTGCGTCACTGGCATCGGTGTTTACCATAGCAACAGCCATGCTCATGCTTGGAGTACTTGCCATGTATCCGCTCCAGCTTTTGTGGCTCAACCTCATCATGCATGTCTTTCCAGGATTGGGAATTGTGTTGCAAGGTGCGGCCAAAGGGATCATGCAGAGACCGCCTAGAGATCCCGTTGAAAAACTATTGGGCAAATTTGAAATGACTCAGATTTTTGCCAGAGCTATCATGGTATCACTTGCGGCTATTGGAGCCTGTCACTTCAGCCTGACGAATGGTCACAGCATGACAATGCTTACAACAATGGTATTCGCTACGATCTCTTGTGGTCTGCTCTATCAAGCATGGATCTGGCTTTTTACCGGCACCGCATACGACACCAACTCAAGAGAAAGAGTCAAGGTCAATAATCTCATGTACTTGATGATGTTGATCTCCTATGCACTCATTCCACTGGCAATCTACGTTCCAGAGCTTCAACAGATACTAAATACGATGCCGCTCGGCATAGCTGAGTGGTGCATCGTCCTGGCCTACTCTACTAGTTCGGTTATCATATCGCTGCTGTTTGAGAGAGTCTTCCAATACTTCATGAAGGTTGAGACACAAAGAAATGACAATTAATTACTGGGTAATCGCATTCTATGTGTTCTCGATCTTGAACATTCTTTTGCTGTGTGCATTCTCAAATCTCCTATCGCACCCAAGATTTCGTTCCGAGGATGGTGACATCAGCACCGAGGCAGGATACGAAGAAGATCCAATGGGTAATATTCGCAAAAGAGAGTATCGTTTCCCAACACAGGAGGAGCTTGATGATCCGCATGTGGTAATGGAAAAGTTTACCCAGTAGGACTGATTTTTGGGGGCTCTCAACGAACGCCATATCTGACGTTTAGTATTTTCAGATAGCTTAGGGTATAAACTGCTTAGCAGTCGCCACCAAAGCCCATTGACAAGCAGGACTAGCGGAGAGTCTTTATGAAAACAAGAAATATCATGCTCAGCACATTTGTTATGGTGTCAATAGCAGTACCGCTATACGCGCAGACGACAGGCAAGTCGAATTCACCTAGTAAGAGCGGGAAGGCCGAAGCGGCAAAACCATCATCGAGCAAAATCGAGCGTGGACGAAAAGTATTTGGCTCCCACTGCGCATCTTGTCATGCTGATTTGGGCAATAGTGTAAAGCCTGGTAAGCCTATTAAAGGTTCACAAGTACTTTCTACAGTGGCAACATTCAAGAGTTACCTGAATGAACCACTCGGTGACATGCCGCACTATGAGCATGTCATCACGGACGAGAAAGTGCTGAACGCGCTATATGCCTATGTCAAGGACGCGGAAAAGCAACCGTCGAACAAAGAGAAAGACAATGGAGTCTTGAAAGGAAAAGGGCAGAAAAAGGGCTGAGACCTGCGTTAGGCGCTGTAGATAATGACCTGACCGCCAGGATTATGGTGGCAAGTCAAGATCCTGCGACTCAGTTAGTCAGAGCACAGCCTTCGATTCGAGAGCCGTTTACTGTGATGAACATAAAAGTTTAACAAAATCAAGGGTCTCAGACGGATCGGGATCAGGATCAGGATCAAGCCAAAAGCAGTCCAAGTCAGCAGCCTTAGTCGAGTCGGCTACGCGACGCTCGACTCTTCCAGTGCATGGCCCTTAATTACTTCGACCGAACAGTTTGCGTGACTCAGTACAGCTTCTGCAACGCTTCCCAAGAAAAGTTTGGAGAAGCCAGATCTGCCATGTGAACCGACGATGATCAGATCGGCGCCCCAGGCGTCGGCTTCCTTAACAATGCCTTGCCACGCCAGGTCTTCGATGACTTTTCCACAGACTCGGTTCTCGCCAAATTTCTTCTTCAATGCGTCCGTCTGCTCGTCAACAGTTGTTCTTCTAATTCTTACAAGATCGTGCTCCATCTCTATCATAGAGACAGGAACATAAGATGTATGCCATCCTACATACTGCAATGGTAATGGCTCGAAAACGCTCAGGACTTCGAATTCAGTGGTCGAACTCCAGCACCGATTCATTACTGACTTGATCGCCATTTGTGAGCATTCGGAATCGTCAATCGCAATAAGTACCTTCATTCGCATCTCTCCACGGAGGTCCTCAACTAAACGCATTTTAAATGCTGATTCCAATCTCTGACATCAATCTAGAGAAGGACGTTTCATGGATGCGCCACCTAGTCCGGAAGAATGACCTGTCTCGACAAGTTGAGAACTATTCGCCGCTGGCAGCGGCAGACACAGGAAAAATGTAACACCGCTTTTCTTTCTGCAAAACTAAAGTGTCTGCAAGTCTGGGAATTTCTGCTTCGATACCAAATCTGGTTTCAATCTGTTGCGCCAACATTCGTGAAGAATGGCTCTCTCCATGGTTTAATATCACTCTAGGCATGCAATGAGTCATCGGTTCCAGCCAGCGAAGCAGATCACTTTGTCCAGCATGCGCGCTCAGTCCACCAAGTGCAGATACCTTTGCTTTAACGCAAATGGTATCACCAGCGATCTTCACAGTCGGTGCACCATCCAGTAGCTCTCTTCCGAGGGAAGTCTTGGCCTGGTAGCCGACTATGACTACATGACATTCTTCCTTCCAGAGATTATGCTTCAAATGATGCAATATGCGGCCTGCATTGCACATACCGGCTCCGGCAATAATGATACAGGGGCCGCTCACGGCATTGAGCGCTTGAGACTGTTCTCCGGTCTCGCAAATGACGAGTGTGGCAAGATCTTTTCGAAGCTGTCCCGAATCAATCAACTCAGAGACTTCCGGTCTTAGCGCCTTTGCGTAGTTAATGTAAGTGCGACTAGCAGCGGATGCCATTGGGCTGTCCAGATATATTGGAATTGGAGGCAAGGCTCCAATTCGAAATAGTTCAGCAAGATGATACAAAATGACTTGTGACCTTCCAATTGCGAAGGACGGAATCAGGACCTTGCTACGATTTTGAATCGCATCAACGACAATGTTTTTCAATTCGATAAGTGTATCCTGCAAACAACGGTGATCTCTATCCCCATATGTTGATTCCATAACAACCACATCAGCACTGTCTATCCTTTCTGGATTCAGCATAATCGGAATATCAAACTGACCAAGATCACCGGAGAACACTGTCTTTAACTGCCTGCCACCAAAGGTAGTGGTTAACTCGATACAGGACGAGCCCAGTATGTGACCAGCCTCAACAAAGTTCGCAGTCACAAAATCGTTAAGCTCGACCGGTCGGTTATAGAGAACAGGCCGGAATGAATCTATGACCCGTCGAACATCCTTTTCGTTGAACAGCGGTTTTAGATTTGATAAGCCGGCTCTAGCTCGCTTGCGATTTTCTCGGGAGATGTCAGCTTGTTGAATTCCGACCGCATCCGCAAGAATAATTTTGGCTATCTCCACAGTGCCTTCAGTCGCATAAATCGGACCTTTGAAACCGCTTTTTAGTAGAAGTGGTAGACGACCGCAATGATCAAGATGTCCGTGCGTCAATAAGACCGCATCTATTGTTCGGGCGTCGAGTCGGGCGGGAATGCGGTTGCGCGCGTCAGATTTTCCCGAACCCTGGAACATCCCACAATCTATCAAAATTCTAGTCCCCGGGCCCTCAATGAGATTGCAGGAGCCGGTAACTTCGTTTGCTGCCCCGAATAGCGTAAGTTTCATGTAATTCCCTTTATGCTGGTGAGCCGAGCTAAAGCACTCGCTTCATATTAATCAG
>CAZISK010000376.1:0-7657 GCA_964541355.1 uncultured Candidatus Obscuribacterales bacterium | reverse complement strand
ATGGGTAGCATTTTTGTCGAAGCCGGCGGCAAGTCCTATCGGATTGGCAATACGCGTCCCACCGATAGTGGTCGACAATCGCGGCGATACATGCCAACCGGCGCTCTGCGGCTTGAGTATCGACAATAACGGCAACATCCTCTGGGCAAAGTAATGCGCCTCCTCCGGATCCATCCTGAAGAGAAGCGGTCGAATCGCCTTCTCGTAAAATCCTGGGCGTCGCTCTGACACTAATCACCTGTGACTTCGCCAACCAACGAATGTCATGTTATCCCAGAGTAGCAGAATTGAGAATAACAGTTCTGCACACGAAAAAGACTCGGGTCGTCAGAAACGCTGGCACAGCTACCGTTTCCGGACATGAAACTTTCGCGTTAAAAGCGACATATTGCCACGTAAGCCGTCTCATGTGTACTATAGTGATGAGTGGCAATGGAGTATGTATGTCCTATGTCCGATAACGAAGCTAGCGAATCAAAAGTTCCTGGAAAAAATGTACAGATTGTACTCACCGTAGTCTTTTTGATCATCGCCATCGCTGTAGCGATGCTCGTCATGCCGAAAGTTTCGGTTCAACAGCAGAGCACCGCTCCGGGTGCGACGCCAGGAGCGCCAGCCGGCGGTCCGCCTCGCAGTCCGTGACCCGCTTTTAGTGGATCTCGATACCAACTTCTTTTCTATAAGCTTCCATCTTGTCCCATTCCTGGGTAATTTCAGGACGTTTTTTCGATAGCTCGTTCCAGGTAGTGTGCGGTCTGCCTGTCTCGATTTCGACCATCGATATACAGTCGTCTACAGGACAGACGGTGCTGCAGAGGTCGCAACCGACACAGTCCTCTTCCCGGACTACGGGGAATAGGCGACCGTTGCCATTGCCAACGTCTTTGAGTTTCATATCGTGCAAATCGATGCACTGGTGAGCGGCATCATTACAGGCGATGTAGCAGAGGTTGCACTGAATGCACTTGTCGTGATTGATGCGAGCAACGGTCTGAAAGCCCAGATCGAAGTCTCCGAAGCTGGATATGCGAGGCAAGGACTTGCCGATGAAGTCGTTGCATGATTTGAATCCACGCTCGTCCATCCAGTTGGACATTCCGTCGATCATATCTTCGACGATGCGAAAACCCCAGTGCATCACTGACGTACAGACCTGTACGCTAGTCGAGCCCAGAAGCATGAATTCAACTGCGTCGCGCCAGGTCTCTATCCCACCGATCCCGGAGATTGGCAGTCGGGACTTTTGCACTTCCGGATCTGCAGCGACCGCGCTCAACAGGTGCAGGGCGATAGGCTTGACCGCTGGTCCGGCGTAACCGCCATGACCCCCCTTACCGCCTACATTTGGTTTTATCTCGAAAGAATCGAGATCCACACCCATGATACTGTTGATGGTATTAATCAATGATAAGGCAGAGGCACCACCTTTAATGGCGGACCGGGCCGGATAGACGATGTCGGTGATATTGGGCGTAAGTTTGACTATGACTGGCTTTGTAGCAACTTCCATAACCCATTCGGTAACCATACAGGTGTACTCAGGTACTTGCCCCATCGCTGATCCCATACCGCGCTCAGACATTCCGTGAGGACAGCCGAAATTCAACTCGAATCCGTCGCAACCGGTGTCTTCGCTGCGTTTGATAATCTCTTGCCAGGCTTCCTTTTTGGAATCGACCATGACAGAGACGATCACGGCATGATTCGGAAAGTTGCGCTTAACTTCGGCAATCTCCTTCAAATTGACCTCAACCGGTCGATCGCTTATCAGCTCTACGTTGTTGAGCCCTATGATTTTGCTGCCTTTGTAGTCGATCGTTCCGTACCGATTGCAAACATTGAGCACCGGAGCGCCGATGGTCTTCCACACCGCTCCACCCCAGCCCTGCTCGAATGCTTTCTGGACCTGGTAGCCTGAATTCGTGGGAGGAGCCGACGCCAACCAGAACGGATTGGGCGACTTGATGCCACAGAAGTCAATCTCTAGATTTGCCATTGTATTCTCCGTACGTTTTCGACTGAAACAGAAAAATTTTGTCCTACATTTTGGAAGCGTGTGTCGGCAAAAGCTCTGCCTTGACGCCATCGCCGCAAAGCGCGCGCTGGATGCCGTTAGCGGCGATCTTGCCGTCTTCGACTGCCATTACCGTAGATGCTTCGCCATGACTGCGAATGCAATCGCCGCCGGCGTAGATCTTGGGATGGTCGGTGCGGTTGGTCTTCTCATCGACGGCTATGTAGCCCTTCACGGTCTTGATTCCGAACTTGGCAAGCTTTTCCGTGATCTGGTTGTGCTTCTTCTGTCCAATTGCTTTAATCACCATGTCGCATGGGATTTCAAAATCAGAACCAGGCACCTCGACCGGTGAGCGGCGTCCGGAAGCATCTGGTTCACCAAGATCCATACGCCTGCATTTCAGCGCCTTGACTTTACCGCCTTCACCTACCACCTCGACAGGCTGTGTGAGGAACATGAAGCTCACACCTTCCTTCAGGGCAAACTGATACTCGAAGTGATAAGCCGGCATCTCCGCTTCCGAGCGCCTGTAGATCATATTGACTCGCTCGCTGCCCAGGCGTCTGGCGATCGTCGCGCAATCTATGCCTGTGTTGCCGGCTCCAATCACGCATACTCTGTCACCATACTTGATATCTTTCAACGACATGACCTTCGTTTCTTCGATGAACTCGAGTCCGTCGAGTACACCTTCGAGATCTTCGCCGGGAATCTGCATATCAGGCACGGCGCCCAGTCCGACCGAGACAAACACGGCATCGAAATCTTCGACCAGCTTTTCGAAGCTGATGTCTTTACCGATTTCGACATTGGTCTTGATGGTGACACCAAGCTTCTCAATCATCTTTACTTCGTCGAGACTGACTTCAACCGGCTCACGGAAAACTACGATACCGTATGTATCGAGACCGCCGCCCCACTCACGCTTCTCGAAGCAGGTCACGTCGAAGCCGCGTTTGACGAGCTCGCCAGCGCACGACAGCCCAGCAGGACCAGCACCGACAACGGCTACCTTAAAACCGTTGGGCTCTCCTTTCTGGAAGAACTCAATGTTGCGCTCGGCGGCGTAGTCCATGGCATAGCGTTGTAGGCGGCCAATAGTTATCGGCTTGTGGTCATGAGCCAGCACGCAAGCCCCTTCACAGAGAACCTCGACCGGGCAGACTCGAGAGCAGGTGGCGCCCAAGAGATTGGACTCCAAAATAGTGCGGGCGCTGCCTTTGACATTGCCAGTCGAGATCTTGCGAATGAAGGTGGGAATGTCGATCGTCGTCGGGCATGCCACCATGCACGGTGCATCGTGGCAGTACAGACAACGATTGGCTTCGAGAACAGCTTCACGCTCGGAATAAGCCGGGTAGTACTCCTGAAACCTTTCTTCCAGGCTCATCTCCCAGGGCATATACTTGAATGGTTTATAGTGTTCAGCCATGTCTTTCCATTACTTATCAGGAAGGGATTCATCTAACAGACGGCGCATCAGCCTGAGGGTTAAAACCTCCGCTAATCAGATTAAAGGCGTACCAGCTCATCGTAAGTCTCGGGTCTTCGATCGCGGAAGAACTGCCAGGTGTGACGCACTTCCTTGATCTGATCAAGATCGAGATCGGCGACCACGAGCTCTTCCTGTTCGCGGCTCGCTTCGGCAATGATCTGACCTCTCGGGTTGCAGAAGTAGCTCGTGCCGTAAAACTGCCCGATGTTCCACGGCGCCTCCGTACCGACGCGGTTGATGGCGCCGACGAAGTATCCGTTGGCGGCAGCATGTGCGGGTTGCTCTAACTTCCAGAGGTACTCCGAGAGACCGGCGACGGTTGCGGACGGGTTGAACACAATCTCTGCACCGTTGAGACCCAACGCTCTTGCGCCTTCCGGGAAGTGGCGGTCGTAACAGATGTACACGCCGATAGTGGCGTATCTGGTGCGAAATACAGGATAGCCGAGGTTGCCCGGCTTGAAGTAGAACTTTTCCCAGAACCCGGGCGCGACATGAGGAATATGGTTCTTGCGATACTTACCAAGGTAGGAGCCGTCCGCATCTATGACGGCGGCTGAATTGTAGTAGACCCCGGTCTGCTCTTTTTCGTAGATCGGCACGATCAGGACCATTTCGTATTCCTTCGCCACGGCTTGAAGCTTCTTGATGGTCGGACCGTCGGGGATCTGCTCTGCCGCATCGTACCAGCAGGTCTCCTGCTCGGCGCAGAAGTATGGACCGTTGAAGATCTCCTGATAGCAGAGAATCTTCACGCCTTTCTCATGAGCCTGCTTCGTATACTTGAGATGCTTTTCGAGCATGGCATCCTTGATCTTCTGAATGGCGCTCATCTCGGTGCCGCCTTCCTTCGAGATCACTTCGTTCTTTGTTTGAATGAGTCCGCACCGTACGATATTGGTCATAACGCTACCCTGTGCTCCTTACCGATTGATTTGCGCCCTGATTGAATTTGAATCTGTTTATAAACCGAACATTCATTACTTAGAGGAGGTGGAGCGATATCTAGGTCGTTGATGACATCGCTCCACCTCTGGATTTAGCCGACGCTTACTTTGGCTGTCGACTCGAGAGCTTTTCTAAGAGACTTCAACATGATGTCGGCGTGCTCTTTCGTGATGGTCATGGGTGGCTTGATTCGAATGACGTTGCCGTACAGACCACCTTTACCGATGATCACACCATCGTCCTTAGTCATTTCGACAATGCGCATGGTTTCCTGAACGAGCGGCGTCTTCTTCTTGTCTGCGAGCTCCATTCCGAGCATGAGACCCTTGCCTCGCACATCACCGATCAGATCGGGGAAGTGCTTCTGCAAATCTTCCAGTCCACCCTTAATGTATCCACCCACTTCGTGAGCGTTCGCCATAAGCTTCTCTTCTTCGATCACTTCAAGAACGGTGCAGGCGGTGGCAGCCGAAACCGGATTGCCGCCGAATGTGTTGATCTGCTGCTTTGCTGCTTTCTCCGCGATCTCCGGCGTTGTGATCACTGCTCCGATCGGCAGACCGTTGCCCAGACCTTTCGCCATCGTGATCATGTCGGGCTCGACCCCGAAGCTCTGAATTCCGAACCAGTGCGTGCCTGTCCGGCCCACGCCGGTCTGCACTTCGTCGGCGATGAAAAGCACACCATAATTGTCGAGGACCTTCTTCACCTCTTTGAAGTAGTCATCAGGCGGTGTAATAGTCCCACCCACGCCCTGAATAGGCTCTGCAATGTAAACGGCAGGCTTGCCGCAGGTCTGAGTCTGAATCACACGTTCGATATCTTTTACGCATTCCATCTGACAGCTGTCAGGCGTCTTCTGGAACGGGCAGCGATAGCAATAAGCGTTAACTGCATGAACGATGCCAATCGCCGGCATAATCTCAGGACGGAAATTGTGATTGGCGGTCAGAGTGCCGGCGAGATGCGACTCGCCGTGATATGAGTGTTGAAGAGCTATGACTTCGTTGCGCCCGCTCGCCAGCCTGGCTACTTTGATGGCCGCTTCATTGGCTTCCGTGCCGGAGTTAGTGATAAATGACTTGGAAAGATTGCCAGGTGCAATCTGCGCAAGCTTCTCGGCGAGATCGACCATGGGCTGAGTCATGAAGATGGTGGAGGTGTGTTGCAAGGTTTGGACCTGCTCGACTGTAGTCTTCACAACTTTTGGATGGCAATGTCCGACGCTGACGGTGACGATACCGGCGAACATATCCAGGTATTCACGACCTTTCTCGTCGTACAGATGAACGCCCTTCCCTTTTACGAAATGGGGCGGATCGCTGTAAAGGTGCCTGACGCTCGGGAAAAGATACTTGTCCCGCTTCTTCTTCAATTCGTCTCGATTCAGTGTAGCTGTCACGCGCGCAACCTCCTGCGACCTCGTCATGATACTGCATATGATGCCCGTCGCCGGCGATACGCTCTCGTGTCACGAGGCGAGCGACAAAGGGACAACAGCATCCCAGGATATTGAGCCATCTCCTCAATTAGGAGACAAAAATCCGCCTCGCCTCACCTTTTCAAGGGGTGCTGCAAGGACTTAGATCTGGCTGTATAGAACCCGGATATGCCTCTTCTGAAATGGTACTCACTTATTGTTAAGATCGTCAATATTTCTGGTTTAATGCTTGCTAATGCAATAAACCTAATATCTTTCTAGAGTGTGGAATCGTCTACATTAATGACAACATCTTATTCGTTTGTAAGAGCGCTTGTATACTGGTTCGATCCTGATATGCCCACGCGCGGCAGCCTCAGGTATAGCAGTAAACGTTCCCAGATGAGTTCCAACTAAGACCAAAAGGCATTCAAGATCCGACCAGGTAGCCAATGATCTTTAGCAGCTTGCAGTATTTCTTCTTCCTCCCGTTGGTTGTGCTTTTGTATTGGCGCACTAAGGGTAGTGTCAGGATGTGGGTACTCATTCTGTCAAGCTACTACTTCTATATGAGCTGGATGCCTGTTTATGGGCTCCTTCTCTTCGGGATGACACTGGTCAACTGGATTCTGGGCAACGCGCTATATAAAGCGGTCGAGCGACCAGGAGGCAAAGCACCAATCGCGAAGTGGCTATTATGGCTGGGATTGCTCATCAATCTGGGTAGTCTCTTTTACTACAAATACGCCAACTTTGCCGCCCAAGCCCTGGGTGACACCTATCACGTAGTCACAAAAGCTCTGGCATTCGTGGCACCCGCATCGACGCATCTGCCGCCGTGGGATGCTCCCCTGTTCGACATATTCCTGCCTTTGGCTATCTCGTTCTTCGTCTTTGAGTTCGTTCACTACCTGATCGATATTTACCGTGGCGACCAGCCGGTACGCTCTTTCACCAACTTCATGGTGTTTTCGGCTTTCTTTCCATCTCAGATTGCCGGTCCAATCAAACGTTATCAGGACTTTATCAAACAGCTGATCAATCCCCAAAAGCTCACTACTCCAGTTTTCTTCGAAGCGATCGGTTTATTTATCCAGGGCTTGTTCAAGAAGGTTGCCATCTCAGATCCGGTCGGCTCCCTGATTTTTCCCTACTATGCCCAGTACGCGCCGATGAGTTCGGCTGACGCATGGCTCATCGCACTCGGCTTCGTCATCCAATGCTATTGCGACTTCTCCGCCTATACCGACATGGCGAAGGGCTCGGCACTGTTGATGGGCATCAGATTACCGGACAACTTCGCCTTGCCGCTTCTCGCCACGAACATGTCCGATTTCTGGCGGCGTTGGCACATGTCGCTTTCTTCCTGGCTGAGAGATTATGTCTACGCTCCACTTGCAGGCGCAGGCAAAGATCGCCTGCAGACCTGGCGAGCGCTGTTCGTAACCATGGTTGTCTGCGGGATGTGGCATGGCGTGGGCTGGCATTACGCCGTGTTCGGAATGATCCAGGGCGTATCATTAATCGTTCATCGCGAATGGCGTTTGCTGCTCAGGAAGCTCCCCGCTCTCGATAAGGCGCTCGACAATTCGATCATGAATCTGGTCAATCACTTCCTGGTTCTCGTGTTCGTGGTTTTGACCTACGTCGTCTTCCGGGCACCTGATCTTACAAGAGCTATCAACGTCGAAATGAGCCTATTCAACGTGGGCGCTCAATGTCAGCTCTGGGAGCCGATTTTGAAAGCTGGACTGATTCCAGTTATTGGTCTCTACAT